>NZ_JBEYXK010000012.1:0-134764 GCF_040645035.1 Streptomyces sp. NPDC046876
CCCCGCGCCTCAAACGCCGGCGGGGCTGATTTCAGCCCGCGCGGCGTTTGAGCGCGCCGGGCGCGGAGCGGCCGGTCTTTCAGCCCCGCCCGGTCCATCCCAGCCCCGCCGGCGTTTGAGGCGCGGGGTCCGGGGCGGCAGGACCCGGTTTCGGGAAGGGGCGGGGAGGGGACAGGCTCCGCGCAGCGGCAGTTCGGCCGGGCACCGGGCGGTCGGGTCCGGGGTCAGTGGCCCAGGGGCCAGGCGACCGGGGCCGGGGTCTGGGGGGATGCGTCCGCGTGGGCGGCGCAGGCGTCCGTCAGGGACTCGAGGAGGGTCAGGGGGTCAGGGAGCGGGTGCTCCATGCCCCGGATCCAGGTGACCGCGTGGTCACCGGGGAGGGCCGCCGGCGGCACCAGGACGTAGCTGCCCCGGCAGTGCCACCGCAGCCCCGGATGCTCGTCCATCGTTTCCGGATGGCAGTCCAGCTCGCACGGCCACCACTCGTCCTCGTCCTCGGGCGTACCCCGCGTCGCCGTGAAGAAGAGCATCCGCGCCTGGTCGCCCGCCCCGCCCGACTCGGCGACCGGGCCGACCTCGACGCCGGCCGCCAGCAGCCGCTCCAGGGCGCGGAGCCCGGCCTCCAGCGGGACGTCGAGCACGTCGTGGACCATGCCGGTCGCGGTGACGAAGTTGGCCTGGGGCTGGCTGCGGGCCCAACGCTCGATCTGCGCGCGGTCGGTGGTCGACTGGGTCTGCCAGGCGAAGGAGAGCGGGTGCCGGGCGGGGGTGGGACAGCCGATGCGGTCGCACGAACACCGGTAGCCGGCGGGGTGGGCGGCGGGGGCGAGCGGGAGGCCCGCGGCGGTCACGGACAGCAGCAGGGCCTCGCGTACCCGCCCGGGGTCCTCGGGCGAGGGTTTCGACCGCCGGCGCAGCCACTGTGAAATCCTGCTCTGCTCGCCGCGTTTGACGCGGCCGGACTCAGACCCCATCTATCCCCTCACAACGACCTCGGCCCCGGCAGACCCTCACATCGTCCCACCATCCTGCGGCCCGGGTGACCGCTCACCCCAACCGGGGGGTGGGGGTGACATGCGTGCGAGGGCCGTTCCGGTGCCGGGTAAATCGCCATCAATGGATGCAAACAGGGGCATTGGGCTGGGGGGTTGTCCCTTCCCACGGGTTCGGTGACCTTCGCCACCCCGCCACCACCGCGCGGCCCGCGTCAGCCCCCGGCGCCCGCCAGCACCCGGTCCACCAGCGCGTCCGCGTACGCGTGGGTCAGTGGGGCCGTGCGCATCAGCCAGCGGTACGTGAGCGGCCCGACCAGCATTTCCACGGTCAGCCGCAGGTCCGCGTCGGGCGGGAGCTGCCCGGCCTCGCGGGCCGCGCGCAACCGGGCCTCGTACAGGGCGAGCTGCGGCCCCAGCAGCTTCTCGGTGAAGCGGGCGCCGAGTTCGGGGTCGGTGGCCCCGGCCGCGGTCAGGGCGCGGGCGGGGGCGGCGTACTTCTCGTCGTTGAACTCGTCCACGGTGGCCCGCAGCACCTGCTTGAGGTCGGCGGCGAGGTCCCCGGTGTCGGGGAAGCCGGACCAGCCGCCCTCCGCCTCCGCGTGCCCGGCGAGGGCGAGCGAGGCGTCGAGGAGCACCGCGGCCTTCGACGGCCACCACCGGTAGATCGTCTGCTTGCCGACCCCGGCGCGGGCGGCGATGGCCTCGATGGTCAGCCTGTTGTAGCCGACCTCGCCGACCAGGGCGAGCGCCGCCTCGAGGATGGCCCGGCGCGAGCGGTCGCTGCGGCGGCTGGCGTCGGGGGCCTTCGCGTCAGGGTTCCTCCTGGTCATTCGGACAAATTACCAATCGCTACGTCTCGTCTTTGAGTCATTCCGTAAACCACCCGGTCAGTTCACTGCGCGGTCCCCTTTGAGGAGAGACGATTCTCTCCACATGTCACGTGAGTCGTGAGGAGCCTTCTTTGCGCAGAGACGCCACACCCCGGCGCTACCTGATGTGCCCACCGGCACACTTCAGGGTCACGTACTCCATCAACCCGTGGATGGACCCCACGAAACCGGTGGACCTGCCCCTCGCACACGCCCAGTGGGATGACCTACGGGACCGCTACCGCTCCCTCGGCCACACCGTCGAGACGCTCGTACCGGACCCCGAGCTGCCGGACATGGTCTTCGCGGCCAACGGCGCCCTCGTGATCGACGGCCGGGTGCTCGGCGCCCGGTTCGCCTATCCGGAGCGGGCCGCCGAGGCGGAGATCCACCTCGAGTGGTTCCGGTCCCACGGCTTCCGGGACGTCCACGAGCCGTCCCATGTCAACGAGGGCGAGGGCGACTTCGCCGTCACGGCCAGCTGGATCCTGGCCGGCCGGGGCTTCCGCTCCAGCCCGCTCTCGCACGACGAGGCCCAGGAGTTCTTCGGCCGCCCGGTCATCGGCCTGGACCTGGTGGACCCGCGGTACTACCACCTGGACACCGCGCTGTGCGTCCTCGACGGCGACGAGGTCATGTACTACCCGCCCGCGTTCTCGCCGGGCAGCCAGGCCGTGCTGCGGCGGCTGTTCCCGGACGCGCTGATCGCCGACGGCGAGGACGCCGCGGCCCTCGGCCTGAACGCGGTCTGCGACGGCCGGCACGTCCTGCTCCCGCAGGCCGCGACCGGGCTGCTCGCCCCGCTGCGCGAGCGGGGCTTCGAGCCGATCCCGATGGACCTGGGCGAGCTGCTCAAGGGCGGCGGCAGCGTGAAGTGCTGCACCCAGGAGCTGCGGATGTAGCGCCGTCAGCCGGCGGTGTCCTCGGCCGGGGGCGGCCACTGCTCGCCCCACTCGGCGTCCCGCGCCGCCTTGTACAGGTCGCCGTGGCGCTTGGTCACGGTCGACCGGGTCAGCCCCTCGCCCTCGGGACCGCACAGGTCCAGCAGGACGAGCCCCTTCCGGATCTGCGGCTTGCGCGTGATCCGGGAGGGGACCGGCTCCACCGGGAAGCGGGTCGCGGCGACGTAGCTGAACTTCTCGTCCTCGTACGGGAGCGAGCCGCCCTTGACCTGCCGGTGCAGCGAGGAGCGGCTGACCCGCGCCGCGAAGTGGCACCAGTCCCGCCCGACCTCGATCGGACAGGTGCCGTCGTGCGGGCAGGGGGCGGCGACGTGCAGCCCGGCCTCGATCAGCTGGTCTCGGGCCTCGCGGATGCGCAGGTAGCCCTCGGGCGTGCCCGGCTCGATCAGCACCACCGCCTGCCCGGCGCGGGCCGCCTCGGCGACCACGGCCCGGCGGGCCTCGGGGGTCAGCTCGCCCAGGACGTACGACACCGTCACGAGGTCGGCCTCCGGCAGGGCGATCCCGGAGCCGATGACGGCCCGCCGCCACTCGGCCGAACGCAGCACCGGCGAGGCGGAGGCCCCGGCCAACTCCCGGCCCAGGGCGAGCGCGGGCTCGGCCCAGTCCAGGACGGTGGTCGTGCGCGGCCCGTCCCAGGTGGCGTCCACCGCCCAGGTCGCCGCGCCCGTGCCGCCGCCGACGTCCACGTGCGAGCCCGGCGTCCACTGCGGGGCGGCCTCGGCGAGGCCGGCCAGGGCGGACCGTACGGCCTCGAAGGTGGCCGGCATCCGGTACGCCGCGTACGCCGCGACGTCGGAGCGGTCGCGCAGGACGGGCGCGTCGGTGGGCGTGCGCCCCCGGTAGTTGGCGATCAGCCGCTCGACGGCGGCTGCGGCCTGCTTCGGCGGGAGCCCGTCGAGCAGCCCGGCCAGCGCGGACCGGAGGGCTTCGGCGGTGGTGGGGGCGGAGACGTTCACCTGCGAAGTTTACGGCGCCGGGGCCGCCCCGCTCACGCCTCGGCCGCCTGGTCCTGGTCCCGTGGCCGGGCCCGGCTCACGCCGCAGCCGGCGCCGCCTCCCGGTCGCGCCACGGGCGGCACATGCCGAGGAAGCAGCCCGACGCCAGCAGCGAGCACGCCAGCTGGACCACGGCCATCGGCACCGCCGTGCCCTCGCCCGCGATCCCGACCAGCGGCGAGGCGACCGCCCCCACCAGGAAGGAGGCGGTCCCGAGCAGCGCGGAGGCCGAGCCGGCCGCGTGCGGGGTGCGCATCAGGGCGAGCGCGTTGGTGTTCGGCAGGACGAAGCCCATCGCCGACATCAGCACGAACAGCCCGGCCGCGACCGGCACCAGGCCCACCTGCCCGAACACCCCGGTCGTCATCAGCAACAGCGCCGTCGAGGACCCCGCGAGGACGGTGAGCCCGCCCGCCAGCACCTTGTCCAGGCTGACGCGGCCGACCAGCAGCTTGCCGTTGACCTGCCCGGCGACGATCAGCCCGACGGAGTTCAGGCCGAACAGCAGGCTGAAGGTCTGCGCGGAGGCCCCGTAGATCTCCTGCACCACGAACGGCGAGGCGGATATGTACGAGAACAGCGTCGCGAAGGCGAACCCGCCGGCCAGGGTGTAGCCGGCGAAGACGCGGTCGCCGAGCAGCCCGCGCACCGTCCGCAGCGCCGCGCCGACCCCGCCGGTCTGCCGCTGTGCGGGCGGCAGCGTCTCGCCGAGGCTGCGCCACACCACCAGGGTGAGGGCGAGGCCCACGGCGGCGAGGACCACGAAGACCCCGCGCCAGTCGGCGAAGCGGAGCACCTGGGCGCCGATGAGCGGCGCGACGATGGGGGCCACGCCGGAGATGAGCATCAGCGTGGAGAAGAAGCGGGCCATCTCCACACCGTCGTAGAGGTCGCGCACGACGGCGCGGGCGATGACGATCCCGGCCGACCCGGCGAGGCCCTGGAGCAGGCGGAAGCCGATGAGCAGCTCGGCGCTCGGGGCGAGGGCGCAGACGGCGGTGGCGAGGACGTAGAGGACCATGCCGGCCAGCAGGGGCCTGCGGCGTCCCCATTTGTCGCTCATCGGGCCGACGACGAGCTGGCCCAGCGCCATGCCGGCGAGGCAGGCGGTGAGGGTGAGTTGGACGGTGGCGGCCGGGCTGTGCAGGGCCGTGGTGACCTCCGGCAGGGCCGGCAGGTACATGTCCATCGACAGCGGAGGGAGGGCGCTGAGCCCGCCGAGGACGACGGTGACGAGCAACCCGGTGCGCCGGGCGGCGGTGGTCTTCGGGGCGGAGGCGGGGGCGGGGGGTCGGGCGGAGAGCGTCTCGGGCGACGGCTGCTCGTGCGCAGAGGCCGTCGCGGGGCCTGTCTCCGACATGCGGAACTCCAGTCTTTTCGTCGTCTTTTCACACCCCTGACCGACCCATGCTCTCAGCAAATGGAACGTCCGTGGACGGATGCGACATGTGACGTACCCTGCGGGCCCATGAGCTCTCGTGGGAAGAAGATCGCCGTCGTCACCGGAGCGGGCTCCGGCATCGGCCGCTCCGTCGCCCTCGCCCTGGCCGGCGCCGGCTGGTCGGTCGCGCTCGCAGGCCGCCGGCCCGAACCGCTGGAGGAGACCGCACGGGCCGCCGGCCCCGACGCGGACGTGCTGTGCGTCCGCGCGGACGTCAGCGACCCGGACGACGTGGCCGCCCTGTTCGCGGCGGTCCGCGCACGGTACGGCCGGCTCGACCTGCTGTTCAACAACGCCGGCACCTTCGGCCCCGGCGGCGTCCCGCTGGAGGACATCACCTACGAGGCCTGGCGCTCGGTGGTCGACGTCAACCTCACCGGGGCCTTCCTGTGCGCCCAGGCGGCCTTCCGGCAGATGAAGGAACAGGACCCGCAGGGCGGCCGGATCATCAACAACGGCTCCATCTCCGCGCACGTGCCCCGCCCGAACTCGATCGCCTACACCGCCACCAAGCACGCGATGACGGGCCTGACCAAGTCGCTGTCGCTGGACGGGCGCCCGTACCGGATCGCCTGCGGGCAGATCGACATCGGCAACGCGGCCACCGAGATGACCGAGCGCATGCAGAGCGGGATCCTCCAGGCCAACGGGCAGCTGGCGGTGGAGCCGGTGATGGACGCCGCCGACGTCGCGCGCACCGTACTGCACATGGCGGAGCTGCCGCTGGAGGCGAACGTGCAGTTCGCGACGGTGATGGCGACGGCAATGCCGTACATCGGGCGCGGCTGAACCGGTTGACCCGCGGACCGGCGGACCGGCCGGCGGGCGGGTCGGGGAATGCGCGGCGGCGGGCGGCAGTTGGCCCGATCATGACGACCGATGCGACCGATGTACTGCGCTACACCGCCTTCTCCGCCGACCCCGCCGGCGGCAACCCCGCCGGGGTCGTGCTCGACGCGAGCGGCCTGGACGACGCCGGCATGCTGGAGATCGCCGCCCGGCTCGGCTACAGCGAGACGGCCTTCCTGACCGGCCCGCCGGCCGGCCTCGGCGGCGAGCCCGGCCGGGCCTTCACCCTGCGGTTCTTCAGCCCGAAGGCGGAGGTGTCCTTCTGCGGGCACGCCACCGTGGCCGCCTCCGTGGCGCTGGCCGAGCGGATCGGTCCGGGCGAGCTCGTCTTCGCGACCCCGGCGGGCACGGTGCCCGTCTCGGTCACCGCGTCCGACGAAGGCCTGCGGGCGGTCCTGACCAGCGTCGAGCCGCACGTCGAGGACGTCGAGGCCGCCGACCTCGCCGAGGCGCTGGTCGCGCTGGACTGGCCGGAGGCCGACCTCGACCCGGCGATCCCGCCCCGGATCGCCTACGCCGGGGCCCGCCACCTCGTGCTCGGCGCCGCCACCCGGGCCCGGCTCGCCGAGCTCGACTACGACTTCGCCCGGCTGGAGGCCCTGATGCGGCGCCTGGACCTGACCACGGTCCAGCTGGTGCACCGCTCCGGCCCGGCCGAATTCCACGTGCGCGACCCGTTCCCGGTCGGCGGCGTCGTCGAGGACCCCGCCACGGGCGCCGCCGCCGCGGCCTTCGGGGCGTACGCGCGCGAGCTCGGCCTGGTCCCGGCGGAGGCGGTGCTCACCCTCCACCAGGGCGAGGACATGGGCCGCCCGGGCGTCCTCACCGTGGAGCTGCGGGACGGGGACCCGCGGGTGCGGGTGGGCGGCGAGGGCGTCCGGATCCCCGGATGACCGTCGTCTCGTACGCGGAGGCCGAGCTGCCGGCGGAGCTCGCCGCCCAGGTCGCCGCGCTGGAGGCGGAGGCCTGGCCGGGCGCCGGTGCCGGGCACGATCCGGCCCTCGCGCCCCGGGCGATGCTGCTACTGGACGGGGCCGGGGTGGTCCTGGCCTCGCTGGCGCTGCTGCACAAGCCGGTCCGACACGCGGGGCGCACGTACCGCGCGGCCGGGCTCAGCGCGGTGGTGGTACGGGAGTCGGCGCGGGGCCGGGGGCACGGCGGCCGACTGGTGGCGGCAGCCCGCGCGGCGCTGGCCGCCGACCCGGCCGTCGACGTGGTCCTGTTCAGCTGCGACCGGCCGCTGGCCGCCTTCTACGAGGCGGCCGGCTTCACGCGGCTGCCCGGCGCCGTGCTGGTCGGCGGCACGCCGGAGGAGCCGCTGGCCACGGATGCGGCCGGCTTCGACAAGGAGGTGCTCGGCGACTTCCCCGGCCTCGGTCCCCAGGCCGCCGCGGCCTTCGCGGGGACCCGCATCGCCCTGTACCCCGGCCTGGTCGACCGCCTCTGGTGACCCCGGCCGAGCGGCGGACGCGGGGGAGGATCCGCTGCGCGGAGCCTCTCTCCCCGCCCCGCCCTTTCGCCGTATCCCGGGACTCCGCCCCGGTCCCGTCCGCCTCAAACGCCGGCGGGGCTGAAACGGTCCGCCTCAAGCGCCGGGGTTGAAAGCGTCCGCCTCAAACGCCGGCGGGGCTTGGTTTGCGGGGGACCTTGCCTTTCCCGGCTTCCGCCGCCGCTCGTGCCGGGGGTCCGGCACATTCAGCCTCGCCCGCGTTTGAGTGGGGGTCCCCCCGGACGGAGTCCGGGGGAGGGTCCGGGCGGAGCCCGGGGCCCGGCGGAGCCGGGTTGCTTCGGGTCCCGCCGCAGTCCGCGCCTTACGCGCCGGCGGGGTGGATGTGCCTGGCGGGGCCGGGACGGCAAAGGGGGCCCGGATCGTGGTGATCCGGGCCCCCTTTGCCGTAGGACGGGGTGCGGCTACGCGTCCGCGGTGGCGGCCGGGGCAGGGGCCCGGCGGCCGGAGCTCTGCTGCTTCAGGAAGAGCACCAGCGTGGGGACCAGGTAGAGGACCCACACGCCGACCTGGAGCCAGGTCGGGTCCGGCTGGAAGTTGAACGTGCCCTTGAGCAGGGTCCCGTACCAGCTGTCCGGCGGGATCGCGGCGCTGACGTCGAAGGCCTTGTTCACCAGGCCGGGCAGGAACTCGGCCTCCTGGAGGTCGTGGACGCCGTACGCGAGGACACCCGCGGCGACGACGACCAGCATGCCGCCGGTCCAGGTGAAGAACTTCGACAGGTTGATCTTCAGCGCGCCGCGGTAGAACAGCCAGCCCAGCACGATCGACGAGCCGATGCCGAGCAGGACGCCCACGAGCGGACCGGCGCCGTTGCCGGCCGCGTGGACCGAGCGCCACACGAACAGCGAGGTCTCCAGGCCCTCCCGGCCGACGGCCAGGAACGCCGTGGTCACCAGTGCGCCGGTGCCCATCGCGAGGGCCGCGTCGAGCTTGTCCTGCAGCTCGGACTTCAGGTGCCGGGCGGTCTTCTTCATCCAGAAGACCATCCACGTCACGAGGCCGACCGAGACGATCGACAGGCTGCCGCCGATCGCCTCCTGCGCCTGGAACGTCAGTTCCGAGGTGCCGAACTCCAGGGCCGCGCCGAAGGCCAGGCTCAGCGCGGCCGCGAGGCCGACCCCGAGCCACAGCGGCCCCAGCTTGTCCTTGTTCCCGGTCTTCACCAGGTAGGCGATGAGGATGCAGACGACCAGACTGGCCTCGAGTCCCTCACGCAGGCCGATCAGATAGTTGCTGAACACGCCGGTTCTCCCCTTCCCCGCGGCCTACGCGAACAGCGTCCGGCCCCACCAGTCGTCCTTGTCGCGGACGCCCGGCGGGACGGCGAAGATCGCCGAACCCACGTGCTGGATGTACTCGTTGAGTCCGTCGGACTTGGCCAGGTTGCGCTGGATCGGGATGAAGCCCTTGCGGACGTCGCGCTGGTAGGCGAGGAAGAACAGGCCCGCGTCGAGGCGGCCCAGCCCGTCCGAGCCGTCCGTGAAGGAGTAGCCGCGGCGCAGGATCGTCGCCCCGTTGTTGGAGTCGGGGTGCGCGAGGCGGACGTGCGCCTCGGGCTTCATCGCCTTCAGGAACGGCTCGTCGCGCTCCTTGGACTTGCCGACCGGCGCACCCTCGCCCTTGTTGCGGCCGAAGATGTCCTCCTGCTCCTGCAGGGGGGTGCGGTCCCAGATCTCGATGTTCATCCGGATGCGGCGCGCCACCAGGTACGAGCCGCCGGTCATCCAGGCGCTGCCGTCGTTCTCGCCGACCCACACGTGCTTGTCGAGGCCGGCCTTGTCGTTCCCGGCGATGTTCCGGGTGCCGTCCTTGAAGCCCATCATGTTGCGCGGCGTCTGCTCGTCCGGGGTGGTCGAGGAGGTCTTGCCGAAGCCGAGCTGCGACCAGCGCACCGCGACCTTGCCGAAGCCGATGCGGGCGAGCTGGCGGATGGCGTGCACCGCGACCTGCGGGTCGTCGGCGCAGGCCTGGACGCACAGGTCGCCGCCGGAGCGGGCCGGGTCGAGGTTGTCGCCGGGGAACAGCTCCAGGTCCACCAGGGCCTCGGGGCGCTTGTCCTCGAGGCCGAAGCGGTCCTTGGCGAACAGGCCGGGGCCGAAGCCGATGGTGAGGGTCAGACGGGACGGCTTGAGGCCGAAGGCCTCGCCGGTGTCGGTGGGCGGGGCCTCCGGGGAGCCCTCGTAGACGTCGCCGACGGGCCGGCCGGCCGTCATCAGGCGGGCCGCCTCGGTCCACTCCTTGAGCATCTTGACCAGCTCGGCGCGGTCCTTCGTCTTCACGTCGAAGGCAGCGAAGTGCAGGCGGTCCTGGACGGCGCTGGCGATACCGGCCTGGTGCTCGCCGTGGAAGGGCACGGCCCCGCCGGCGGAGGCCACCGGTGCGATGTCCGAGCCGGAGCCCAGGGCCGCGGCCGCGCCGCCGGCCGCGGCGGCGCCGAGCGCCAGCCCGGCCCCGCCCCAGCCGAGGAGGGAGCGGCGCGAGGGGCCGCCCGCCGCCTGGCCGGCGTCGCCGCCGGCGGCCTGCCCGGCCTGCTCGGCCTCGTCCGCGGACACCGCGCCCGCCTGCGGAGCCGACACAGATTCAGTCATTCCGGATTCTCCCGCCTGCTTCTCTCTCTACCGGTTACCGGAATTACTTCGCGACCGCGGCGGCCAGCTTCGACAGCGGCTCGCCCAGCGCGCTCACGGCGTCCGAGAGCTCCTTGCGCTCCGGGGCGCCGACCTTGTCGTAGGAGGTGAACTCGTAGGTGTTCTTGTCCGCGCGGTACTTGTCCAGCAGCGTGTTCATCGCGGCGAACTGGGTGTCCAGCTGCTTGGCGAGCTCCGGGTCGTTCTTCGCGGCGACCGGCTTGAGCAGCTCGTACGCCTTCTGCGCGCCCTCGACGTTGGCCTTGAAGTCAACCAGGTCGGTGTGGCTGTAGCGCTCTTCCTCGCCGGTGACCTTGCCGGTGGCGACCTCGTCCAGCAGCTCCTTGGCGCCGTTGGCCATGGAGGTCGGGGTGATCTCGGCGCTGCCGATCTTCTTCTGCCACTCGGTGATGTCGGTCGACAGCTGGTCGGCGAGCTTCTTCTCCTCGTCGCCGATCTTGCCGTCGGCCCACAGGGCCTTCTCCAGGCGGTGCCAGCCGGTCCAGTCCTTCGCCGGGTCCTGGCCGGCCTCCAGGCCGTCCTCGCGCACGTCGATCTTCGGGTCTATGTCGCCGAAGGACTCGGCGACCGGCTCGGTGCGCTCCCAGCCGATGCGGGAGGTGGCGTACGCCTTCTTCGCGGCCTCCAGATCGCCGGCCTTGACGGCGTCCACGAACGCCTTGACGGTGGGGGTGGTCTCGTCGGCCTGGGCCTGCACGTACTTGCGGTACTCGGCGACGGCCGCGTCCAGCTCGGGGCTGCGCTTCTCGGCGGCGGCGCCGGTGGCCTTGACCTTCTGGCGGATGCCGTCGCCCTTCATGCCGGGCTTGCAGGCGATCTCGTACTCGCCGGCCTTGACCTCGGCGGTGATGGTCGCCTTGGTGCCGGGGCCGATGTTCTCGCGCTCGGCGACGATGCGGCCGTCCGGGAAGTAGACGTAGACCTCGGTGACCTTCGAGCCCTTGTTCTCGACGTCCAGGGCGAGCTTGCCGGCGGGGAACTCGGTCTTCGAGACCTCGCACGCGCTGTCGGAGGCGGCCACCTTGATCGCCGCGTCGCCCGCGTCGCTCTTCTCGGCGCAGCCGGTGACGGCGGTGAGCGCAGCCACGGCGGCGGCCGTGGTGAGGGCGGTGAGGCGGGCGGGGCGCATGTGGGCTCCTGGGCTGTCTGGCGTCGGCAGACGGCCGCCCCGATCAGGTGGGACGGCCGGTGAGGCGGACCTAACTTAATCGAGGCTTACCTGACCCCTCCCCGGCCGTCCAGTGATTCAGCCCACATCTACGCTCCCCGGACACGACGCCGTCACGGCCCCTCCAAGGAGATCCCATGAGAAGGTCAAGTGGAGGTCAAGCCGGGTGACTGTTCCGTACTGCGGAACGGGCTTACCTGCGGACGGGCAGGACAAGCGGAATCCCGCTGCGCGGGTGCGGGAGCACCTCGACCGGCTGCCGGTAGACCCGGCTCAGCAGCTCTGCGCCGAACACCGCGGCCGGCTCCCCGTCCGCCGCGATCCGCCCGCCGTGCAGCACGGCGACCCGGTCGGCGTACGAGGCGGCCAGGCCCAGGTCGTGCAGGACGACCACCACCGCGTCCCCGGCCGCGGCCCGCTCCCGGCAGATCCGCAGCACCAGCTCCTGGTGGCGCAGGTCGAGGGCGGCGGTGGGCTCGTCGAGCAGCACCAGCGGAGCCCGCTGCGCCAACACCCGGGCCAGCGCGACCCGGGCCCGCTCGCCGCCGGACAGCGCCGAGAACGGCCGGGCGGCGAAGCCGGCCACCTCCGTGGCGGCCAGGGCGGCGGCCACCGCCTCCTCGTCGGCCCCGGCGAGCGGGGTCCCGGCCCAGGGCGCGCGGCCCATCCGGACGACGTCCGCCACCGGGAAGGGGAAGGACATCGCCGCCGACTGCGGGAGGACGGACCGCCGCAGCGCCAGCTCCGCGGCGCTCCACTCCTGCGCCGGCCGCCCGTCGATCCGTACGGTGCCCGCGGCGGCGGGCAGATCGGCGGCCAGGGCGGCGAGCAGCGTGGACTTCCCCGCGCCGTTGGGGCCGACCAGGGCCAGCACCTCGCCCGCCCGGGCCGCCAGGTCGATCCCGGCGAGCACCTCCCGGCCGCCGAGCCGGACGTGCAGGCCCGCGGCCTGCGCCAGCGCGGTGCCGGCGGGGCGGTGCTCGGGGATCCGGCGCCCGCGCCGCCGAAAGAACCGCCCGGTCATGCCCAACCCCCCTGCCGGCGGCGGGTGCGGCGCAGCAGCCAGAAGAAGAACGGGCTGCCGACCAGCGCGGTCAGCACCCCCAGCGGCAGCTCGGCCGGCCGGGCCGCGGTCCGCGCGGCGAGGTCTCCCGCGAGCAGCACCGCCGCACCGGTCAGCGCACTGCCGGGGACCAGGAAGCGGTGGCCGGGCCCGTTCGTCATGCGCAGCAGGTGCGGCACGAGCAGCCCGACGAAGGTGATGACGCCGGCCACGGCGACGGCGGCCGCGGTCAGCAGCGCGACGACCACGATGAGCGAGAGCCGCAGCCGCTCCACGTCCACGCCCAGGTGGCGGGCGGGCCGTTCGCCGAGTGCGAGGAGGTCCAGCTGGCGGGCGTACCAGGGGGCGGCGAGCAGGCCCGCGGCGGCGCAGGGCAGGACGGCGAGCACCTTGGGCCAGGTGGCCTGGGCGAGGGAGCCGAGCTGCCAGAAGGTGATCTGGTTGACCTGGCCGCTGTCGGCGAAGAAGACGAACAGGCCGATGAGGGCGCCGGCGAAGGCGTTGACGGCGATCCCGGTGAGCACGAGCGTGACCACCTCGGTGCGGCCGCCGGTGCGGGAGAGCAGGTAGACGGCGCCCACGGTGACGAGCCCGGCCGTGAACGCGCAGGCGGTGACGGTCCAGTTGCCGAGGAAGCCCAGGCCCAGCGCGATGGCGCCGACCGCGCCCACGGCCGCCCCGGCCGAGATCCCGATGACGCCGGGCTCCGCGAGCGGATTGCCGAACACCCCCTGCATCAGCGCGCCCGCGCACCCCAGGCTCGCGCCGACGAGCAGGGCGAGCACGACCCGGGGGAGGCGTACGTTCCACAGCACGCTCTCGCCGACCCGGTCGAGCGGGGCTCCGCCGAGGCCGATGCGGTGCTGTACCGAGCCGAGGACCTCCCCGGCCGGGATCGTGTACGCCCCCGCGCCGGCGGAGACGAGCGCGAGCAGCAGGAGCACGGCGACGAGCCCGCAGACGAGCCGGATGCCGCGGCGCGGGCGCGCGGCGGGGGTGGGGGTGGGGCCTGTCGCCTCAGCCGTGCCTGTCGCTTCGGCCGTGCCTGTCGCTTCGGCCGGGACTGCCGATTCGGCCGGGCCAGCCGCCTCGGCTGGGCCAGCCGCCTCGGCCGGGCCCGCCGACCCGGTGGATTCCTGCGCCGTGCCCTGCGCGGGCGCCTGCGCGTTGCGGTTGCCCACCTCAGGCGGCCTTGCCGTACAGCTGGGCGATCAGCGAGCTCAACACCTGGTCCGTGCGGGGGCCGTAGCTGAGCAGCACGCCGTCGTCCACGCTGATCACGCGGCGGTCCATGCCCGCCGGGGTCTGGGCGACGCCCGGGATCTTCACCAGGCCCTCCGTACCTCCCACGGACTCCAGCCCCTTGGACATCACCAGGATCGCGTCCGGCGCGGCTGCCGCGAGGGCCTCGCTCGTGATCGGAGTGAAGTCCTTGCCGAGCCCGGACTCCGTGCCGGTGTCGACGGCCCCGGCCGCCTCCAGCAGCGGGGCCGCACCCGACTCGGAGCCGCCCATCAGATAGACCGAGGCCGTACCGCGCAGGTAGAGGAAGGCGACCCGCGGCTTCCTCCCCGTGGCCGCGCCCGCGGGAACGCCCGCACGGGCGGCGGCGATCCGCCCGTCGGTGCGTTCCTTCAGCCGCGCCCCGGCCTCCTTGACGCCCAGCGCGCCGGCCACGGTGTCGATCCGCCGCGGTACGTCGTCCAGGGACTTGGCCGGGGCCACCACCAGCAGCGGGACGCCCGCGTCGCGGATCTGCGCGAGGGCCTCGGCGGGCCCGGAGGTGGTCTCGGCCAGCACCAGCGTCGGGCGCAGCGAGAGCACGCTCTCGGCGGAGACCTCGTGGCCCCGTGTCACCACCGGGAGGTGTGCCGCTTGTTCGAAGGTGGCAGTGATGTCGCGGGCGACGACCTGCGGGCCGAGTCCGAGGGTCTGGACGAGCTCGTTGAGGCTGCCGGTCAGCGGGACGATGCGGTCCGCGGAGGCCACGGTGACCGTGCGGCCGTCCGCCGAGGGCACGGTTGCGGGGAGGGTCGGGACGGGGGCGGGGGAGAGCGGCTCCACCCGGTCCGGCAGGGCGTGCGCCGACGGGCCCGCGGTGCCGGGGTCCTTGCCCGCGCAGCCGATCGCGGGGCCCAGGGCCAGCACGCAGAAGGCGAGCGCGAGGGCAACGGTGCGGCGAGGAGGGCGGGTTGACGCGGCGACGGGCGTGGGCACGGAGGCACCGTCCTGATCACGGGGTTGGGGGCTGGGGCGAGCGGCGAGCGGTAGGCAGCAGGCAGCAGGCGGTATGTGGCCAAGTGCGGACAAAGGGTGGCGGGTTCGAGGGTTTCCCCTACACCCACCAGTAGCTTAGGTTAGCCTAACCTTATCGACCAGGTCCTGGAGGGGGACTTCATGTCCGCACGGCCCGTCCGCCCCTACGCAGTCGTCCTGTTGGCGACCCTGGCGGCCC
The DNA here is from genome assembly GCF_040645035.1 of Streptomyces sp. NPDC046876. Lineage (NCBI taxonomy): Bacteria > Bacillati > Actinomycetota > Actinomycetes > Kitasatosporales > Streptomycetaceae > Streptomyces > Streptomyces sp. NPDC046876. Next base: position 14,959 of record NZ_JBEYXK010000012.1, read on the forward strand.
TCCTGGGTGCACTGCTCCCGGCCCCGGGCGCCCAGGCGGCGGGCCGTACCGTGCAAGGCGGCCGGCTCGACTGGGGGATCAAGTCCTCCTTCCAGAGTTATGTCACCGGGCCCGTGGCGAAAGGCGGTTTCCGGCTGAAGAACGGCGCCGCCACGGTCGGCGGCAGCCTGTTCCGCTTCCACTCCGCCACCGGTTCCTACGATCCCGCCACCGGCGCCTTCGAGGCCGCGTTCAGCGGCGGAGTCGCCTTCCAGGGCCACCGGAAGCCCGACGGCTCGTACGAGCTGGACCTGACCCTCAGCCGCCCCACCGTCAAGATCGAGGGCGGCAGCGGCACCCTCTACGCGGACGTCGTCGGCAAGGCCAAGGACACCGGCGCCGTCACCACCCGCAGCCAGGTCCCCTTCGCCACCCTCGGCCTCGCCGGCATCGACATGAAGGGCGGCGGCAGCCCCCTCGCCCTCACCCGCATCCCGGCCACCCTCACCGAACAGGGCGCCCAGGCCTTCTCCGGCTATTACGCCGCCGGCACCCCGCTCGACCCCCTCACGCTCTCCGTCGACGTCAAGACCGCCCCGGCCGCAGCGCCTTCGCCGTCCCCGAGCGCTGCGGCCGGGGCATCGCAGGACCCGGGCGCCGCCGCGGGCGGCGGCGCGTTCGCCGACGCCGCCGTCGACTGGGGCGTACGGCGCACCTTCCGCGAGTACGTCACCGGGCCGGTCGGCCAGGGGAGCTGGACCCTCGGCGAGGGCGCCCGGGACGGCGGCGCGCTCTTCCGCTTCCCGCAGGGCAAGGGCACGTACGACGCACGGACAGGAACGCTGGAGGCCGCCTTCGCCGGCAGCGTCCGCTTCACCGGAGCCCACCTCGACCTCACGCTCGCCAAGGTGGGGGTCAAGGTGGCCGGCGGCAAGGGCGTCCTGACCGCCGACGTCACCACCGGCGCCGGTGGTGGACCCGGCGCAGGGACCACACCCTCCGTCCCGCTCGTCGAGTTCGACGCCAAGGGGCTGAAGGCCGAAGGCGCCCTCGCCACCCTCACCGAAGCCCCGGCCACCCTCACCGAGGGCGGCGCCCGGGCCTTCAACGCGATGTACAAGGCCGGCACCGAGATGGACCCCGTCTCGCTCGCCGTCGCCCTGGACCCCACCGCGCAGCTGCCCGCCCTGCCGGACCTGGGCTCCGCGCCCGCGCCCGCCGCGCAGGCCCCCTCCCCGGCCGCCGCGGCCACCCCCGCCGCGCAGGCCGCCGCCACCGCCTCGGACACCGGGCTGTACGCCGCCCTCGGCGTGGCCGTCCTCGTCCTCGCCGGCGGCGCCGCCTTCCTCGTCGTGCGCGGACGCCGTACGGCAGCGGCCGCAGCGGCCGCAGCGGCCGCTGCGGCCGCGGACCCCGGGTCCGCCGAGGCGCGCACGCGGTCCTGAGCCCACACCGCCCACCCCCGGACCACCCGCCACCACGCAAGCCACCCCCGTTGCCCCAGGAGACCGCACCCATGTCGTCGCCCCTCCACCGCCGCCGCCCGCTCGCCCTCGCGGCGGCCGTCGCCACGGCCGCCGCGCTCGGCGCCACCGCTCTTGCCCTGCCCGCGACGGCGGCCGGCGGCGGTCCGGCCGCCCCGCCCGCCGCGGGCGCCTCCGCGCCGATACCGATCGTGAACGGCACCCTCGACTGGGGCGTCCTGGCGAGCTACCGCACGTACGTCCTGACCATGGCGCAGGGCACCATCACCCCGGCGGACGGCGCCGCGCTGAACCCGGACGGCACCTTCCGCTTCACCTCGGCGACGGGCTCGTACGACAAGGACGGCAGCCACACGGCGACCGCGGCCTTCAAGGGCAGCGTGACCTTCGCATCGGCCGCCCACGGCTTCACGGTGGTCCTGTCGAACGTCCGCATCGACACCGGCACGAAGAAGCTGACCGCCGACATCGTGAAGAACGGCACCCTCACCCGCGACGTCCCGCTCGCGGACGTGGCCTTCGCCGGCACGGCCATGGAGAAGCTCGGGACCACCCTCACCAAGGAGGCCGCGGACCAGCTCGGATCGCCCAAGTACGCGGGCCTGAAGGGTGACCCGCTCACCGCCGCCCTGGACTACGGCACGTCCCCGGCCCCCTCGCCGTCCGCGCCGAGCCCGTCCGCGCCGTCGCCCTCCGCGCCGAGCCCGTCCGCGCCCGCCTCCTCCGCGTCGGCCCCGGCCGGAGACCGGCGGCTGCTCTCCGGCCGGCTGACCTGGGGCGTGAAGGAGTCGTTCCGTACGTACGTCGCGGCCGGCGGCGGCAGCGTCACCCCGGCGGGCGGATCCGTCGCCGACGGCAGCACCTACTCCTTCTCCTTCGGTACGGGCGAACTCGACGCGGCGAAGAAGAAGCTGACCGCCTCCTTCGCGGGCAGCCTGCGCTTCCAGCGGCCCGACCACGGCATCGACATGACCTTCGGCAACCTGCGCGTCAACGCCGAGGGCGCGAAGGGCACCCTGGTCCTGGACGTGAAGACGCCCTCCTCCACCAAGGCCGACGTCCCCTTCGCCACCCTCGACCTGTCCAAGGCCGACTACCGCACCACCGGCGGGGTGCTCGCCCTGAACGGCGTCCCGGCGGTCTTCACCGCCGAGGGTGCGGCCGCCATCGGGGCCCCGAGCGGGGACTACGCCGAGGGCAGGCCGACCGACCCCGTCACCCTCACGGTGAGCGCCGACAAGGACGCCCCGCTGCCGAGCGCCTCCCCGTCCCCGACGCAGTCCGGCGGTGCCTCGTCGGGCGGCACCGGCAGCAGCGCGGGTGGCGCCGGCACGGTCGGCGGCGGGGCGGGCGGTACGGGCGGTACGGGCAGCAGCGCGGGCGGAAGCCTCGCCTCCACCGGCGCCGACGTCCCGGCCGGGGCCCTGCTCGGCGCCTCCGCCGCGGCGGTCGCGGCCGGCGCGGGCGCGGTGTCCTTCGCCCGCAGGCGGCGCACCGTACGGCTCTGAGCTGCCGGGCCGTGTTTGAATGCCCGCGTGAACGATCTCGATGTCCTCAGGGTCTTCTGCGCGGGCGACGGCAGGTTCGGCAACCTCCTCGGCGTCGTGCGCGACGGCCGTACCTGCCTCGACGACACGGCGCGCCAGGAGCTCGCCGCCGAACTCGGCTACAGCGAGACGGTGTTCGTCGACGATCCGGAGCGCGGGATCGTCGACATCCGCACCCCCGGCACGCGGATGTCCTTCGCGGGGCACCCGCTGGTCGGGGTGGCCTGGCTGCTGGACATCGAGGAGGTCCAGCCGCCGGTCGGGTCCGTATGGGCCCGCGACGACGGGGAGTTCACCTGGATCACGGCCCGGCCCGAGTGGGTCGAGGGCAAGCGCACGCAGCAGTACGCGACCCCGGCCGAGGTCGACGCCCTGCCCGCCCCGCCGCCCGGCGAGGGCTGGCTGTACGCGTGGGCGTGGGAGGACGAGGCGGCGGGCCGGGTCCGCGCCCGCGGTTTCCCGCGCCGGCCCGACGGGATCATCGCCGAGGACGAGGCCACCGGCTCGGCCGCGATCCTGCTGACGGCCGAGCTGGGCCGCGCCCTGAACATCACCCAGGGCGCCGGATCCCAGCTCCTCACCGCGCCCGGCCCCGACGGCACGGTCGAGATCGGCGGACGCGTCCGCTTCGACACACCGCCGCAGGCGCCGACGTTCAGGCGCTGAGCGGGAACTCCGCGCCCAGCTCGCGGAAGACGGCCCCGTTGTAGTCGAAGGCGCGCTTGCACTCGTCGATGATGCGCTGCTTCTCCAGGTCGTCCGCGGCGATGGCGTCCAGCAGCTCGCGGTAGGTGCGCTTGAAGGCCGCGGGGTTGGCGATGTCGGCGAAGACGTAGAAGCGCACGCCGTCGCCCTTGCGCTCGAAGCCCCAGGTCCGCTCCGCCTTGTCGCGGATGATCTGGCCGCCGGAGAGGTCGCCCAGGTAGCGGGTGTAGTGGTGGGCGACGTATCCGCCGGGCCAGGTGGCCGCGCACTCGGCCACCCGGGCGGCGTACGCCCGGGTCGCGGGCAGCGCCACCAGCGTCTCGCGCCAGGAGGGCCCGCGCAGGTGCGCCAGGTCGCGCTCGATCTCGGCGACGCGCATCAGCTCGGGCTGTATGAACGGACCCGCCACCGGGTCGTCCTCCAGGGATGCGGCCGCGTCCTCCAGGGCCCGGTACACGAACCACAGCTGCTCGGTGTAGCGCGCGTACGCATCGACCCCGAGGCGGCCGCCGAGGAGGTCGCTCATGAACGTCGAGGACTCCGCCTCGGTGTGCTGCTCGTGCGACGCGACACGGATGACCGTGGAGAAGGCGTCCAAGGCAAAACCTCCGAAAGACTCCGAAGACCGGGCACGGCGGCACGGCGGCCACCCTGCCCGATCCTCCTGCTTAGGCATACCTAAGTCAATGTCTTCCCGACGTGTTGTCGGTAAAACGCCTCCGGCCGGAAAGCGCTACGGCAGGGTGAGGATCTCGGCCCCTGTGTCCGTCACCACCAGTGTGTGCTCGAACTGCGCGGTCCGCTTCCGGTCCTTCGTCACGACGGTCCAGCCGTCGGCCCACATGTCGTACTCGTGGGTGCCCAGCGTCAGCATCGGCTCGATCGTGAACGTCATCCCGGGCTGCATGACGGTGGTGGCGTGCGGGCTGTCGTAGTGCGGGATGATCAGGCCGGAGTGGAAGGACGAGTTGATGCCGTGCCCGGTGAAATCGCGCACGACCCCGTAGCCGAAGCGCTTCGCGTAGGACTCGATGACCCGGCCGATGACGTTGACCTGGCGGCCCGGCTTGACCGCCTTGATGGCCCGGTTCAGGGCCTCGCGCGTGCGCTCGACCAGCAGGCGGGACTCCTCGTCCACGTCGCCGCACAGGTAGGTCGCGTTGTTGTCGCCGTGCACGCCGCCGATGTACGCGGTGACGTCGAGGTTCACGATGTCGCCGTCGCGCAGCACGGTGGAGTCGGGGATCCCGTGGCAGATGACCTCGTTCACCGAAGAGCACAGGGACTTCGGGAAGCCCCGGTAGCCCAGCGTCGACGGGTAGGCGCCGTGGTCGCACATGTACTCGTGCGCGACCCGGTCCAGCTCGTCGGTGGTCACCCCGGGGGCGATCAGCTTGGCGGCCTCCTCCATCGCCCGGGCGGCGATGCGGCCGGCGATGCGCATCGCCTCGACGGTCTCGGCCGACTGCACCTCCGGTCCGGTGTACGGAGTGGGCCCGGGCTTGCCCACGTACTCGGGCCGGCGGATGTTTCCGGGAACGGAACGGGCGGGAGAGAGCTCGCCTGGAACGAGCAGCGACTGGCCAGACATGCAAGCGAGTGTATCCAGCGGGGATGGGGCAGCATGGCGGCAGAAGGCCGGGAGCGAGCGGCCGCGAGCGGCGGTCGGCGAGGGCGAGAGGAGTCCGGGGACGATGGCCCTGTTCAAGAAGCGGCAGGTGGGCAAACCGGGTGAGTGGTACTACTGCCTGGTGCACAAGAAGGTCGAGGAAGGCCCCGAGTGCCCGGCGAAGGACCGTTTCGGCCCGTACGCCACGCCCGAGGAGGCCTCCCACGCCATGGCGACGGCGCAGGAGCGCAACCTCGAATGGCAGAACGACCCCCGCTGGAACGACGGCTCCGGCGAGGAGGGCGCGGACGGCGGCGACGGCGACGGCGCGACCGGCACGGCCACGCCGTAGCCGCCGCAGACGCCGTGGCGGCCCGACCGCCGGGCTACCAGCGGCCGGGCGGCGGCGCGGTCAGCCGGTCGGCCAGCCGCGCCAGCCGGTCCCGCAGCCGCCGCGGGCCGCGCGGCGCCGGCAGGCCGTTCTCCCCGGCCGCCGCACTGACCAGGTGCTGCACCGTGTCCAGATCCAGCGCGGTGGGGGGCTCCTCGGGCACGTCCCGCACGGAGAGCGCGTCGTGCGCGAGCGCGGCCAGATCCGGATCCCCGCCGTCCAGGGACAGTACGGTCGCCCCCGCGCGCCGGGCGTCGTGGACCCGCTCCAGCAGCCCCTCCCCGGGCCGCTCCGGAGCCACCACCAGCACCGTGTGCCCGCGCCGGGCCGCCGCCAGCCGCCCCAGCCCCACCGACAGGTGCGCGGGCTCCCCGGGCAGCACCCGGTGGCGCACCAGCGTCGGCGCCAGCTCCGGCAGCCCGCACCACGCGGCCTCGTCCACCAGGTGCGCCGCCAGGTGCCAGGGCTCGTAGTCCTCGGTACCCACCAGCAGCAGGTTCCCGCCGGCCGGCACCACGGAGTGCCGCAGGGAACCGGCGAAGCGGCGCGCGGCCGCGGGCCACTGCGTACCGGCGAGCACCTCGCGCAGCAGCGCGACCCTCACGGAATCCATGCGGGCATCCTGCACCACACCGCCGCCCCGCGGGGCCCACTGCGCACCCACGCGCCCGTTCGAGTCTTCCCGCCCCGGCATTACCCTCACCCCCATGACCTCCACTGACAGCACGCAGAAGCCCCCCGCCCAGGACCCCTGGGACCTGCCCGACGTCTCCGGCCTCGTCGTCGGCGTCCTCGGCGGCACCGGCGACCAGGGCCGGGGCCTGGCCTACCGCCTCGCGAAGGCGGGCCAGAAGGTGATCATCGGCTCCCGCGCCGCCGAGCGCGCCGAACAGGCCGCCGCCGAACTGGGCCTGGGCGTGGAGGGCGCCGACAACGCCGAGTGCGCGCGCCGCAGCGACGTCCTGATCATCGCGGTGCCGTGGGAGGGCCACGCCAAGACCCTCGAAGCCCTGCGCGAGGACCTCGCCGGCAAGCTCGTCGTGGACTGCGTCAACCCCCTCGGCTTCGACAAGCAGGGCGCCTACGCCCTCCAGGTCGAGGAGGGCAGCGCCGCGCAGCAGGCCGCCGCCCTGCTCCCCGGCTCCCGCGTCACGGCGGCCTTCCACCACCTCTCGGCCGTCCTCCTCCAGGACGAGTCGATCGAGGAGATCGACACCGACGTGATGGTCCTCGGCGATTCCCGCGCCGACACGGACGTCGTCCAGGCCCTGGCCGGCCGCATTCCGGGGATGCGCGGCGTCTTCGCGGGCCGCCTGCGCAACGCCCACCAGGTCGAGTCCCTGGTCGCCAACCTCATCTCGACGAACCGCCGCTACAAGGCCCACTCGGGCCTGCGCATCACCGACGTCTGACCCCGCCCCTTACGGGAGCACCGCGGGGCATGGGGGACACTGGAGGGGCTTGACCCCCTTCCGTGCCGCCGAGGAGCCGTACCCCATGCCCCGCCTTGCCGTCTTCGCCATCGTCGTCTGCGTCCTGTCCGTGGCGGCGGCCGTGGTCGCCTTCGTGGAGGGCAGCTTCCTGGGGATCGTCTGGGTCCTGCTGGCCGGGCTCACGTCGAACATGGCCTGGTACTACGTGCGCAAGGAGAAGGCCCGCAAGGCCGCCGGCGCCGCCCGCTAGGACCGCCGCAGGGAGAGCGTCAGCCTGCGGCTGCCGAGGTCCAGGGAGAGGACCACGGCCAGGACCTCGTCACCGACGCGGAGCTGCTCGGGTCCGGCCGGGAGCTCCTCCGCGGGGGCCAGTCCCTCGACGCCCTCCGCGACCTCGACGAAGGCGCCGAAGGGGAGCAGCCGGGTCACGCGGCCCGGCAGGGTCTGCCCCGCCACCAGACCGGCCGCCCGCAGCGGATCCGGCTGGAGCGCCCGCAGCGATAGCCGGGCCTCGCCGTTCCAGTCATCGAACCGGAGGAACTCGCAGGAGACGCGCTGCCCGACGCGGACGACGTCCGAGGCCGCGCCGATGCGCCGCCAGGACAGCTCGGGGACCGTGATGAACCCGACCCCGGGGAACACGGGGTGCGCGGGCCCCTCGTCCAACGCGACGAACACCCCGAAGGGCTTCAGCGCAGCGACGGTGCCCTCAAGGATCTGCCCGGGCCGGAGCCCGGCCAGGAACGTCCACAGTTCCGGGTGCTCGGTGGCCTTGACGTACATGCGGGCGGAGCCGTCAGGACTGGGGGACGGCGCAGAAGTAGCCGTCGCCCTCCTGCCAGAAGCGGTAGAGCTGGTGGCCGCAGTAGGCCTCCAGGTCCGAGACGCCGAGCGCGGACAGCAGGCCGTCGACCACGCCGAAGAACCAGGTGTTGACCGCGGGGATCCACAGCAGCGCGAACACGGCGATCAGGCCGAAGGGAGCGAGGGGCGCCACCTCGCGGCGCACCCGGTAGGAGAGCCACGGCTCGATGATCCCGTAGCCGTCCAGGCCCGGCACCGGCAGGAAGTTCAGGATCGCCGCCGAGACCTCGAGCAGCGCGAGGAAGGCCAGCGCGAAGCGGAATGCGAGCGGGACGCCGTCGAGGGCGTTCAGCCAGAACGGGGCGGTGCACACGGCCGCGAACGCCACGTTCGCCAGCGGGCCCGCCGCCGAGATGAGGCTGTGCTTCCAGCGGCCCCGGATCCGGTCCCGCTCGATGTACACCGCGCCGCCGGGCAGGCCCAGCCCGCCCATGATCACGAAGATCACCGGCAGGATGATGCTGAGCAGCGCATGGGTGTACTTCAGGGGGTTGAGGGTCAGGTAGCCCTTGGCCCCGACCGTGAGGTCGCCGCTGTGCAGGGCGGTGCGGGCGTGCGCGTACTCGTGGAGGCAGAGGGAGACGACCCACGCGGACGTGACGAAGAGGAAGACGGCGAGGCCGGGGCTCGCGGCGTAGCCCGTCCACACGGCCCACCCGGTGACCGCCATGATCGCGACTATGCCGAGGAAAACGGAACTGATGCGGCGCTCGCTGCGCGTGCCCTGATGAACCATGCGGCGAAACCTACCCCGGGTACAGGGCCGTTCGGCACCGGGGGCCGGGGAGAATGGGGCGGTGCGCTACGCGATCCTCGGCACCACACAGGCCATCCGCGACGACGGGACACCCGTCGCCGTCGGCGGCGCGCGCCTGCGGGCGCTGCTGACCGCGCTCGCGCTGCGGCCGGGGCGGGCGGTGCCCGTCCACCTGCTGGTGGCCGATGTGTGGGACGGCGACCCGCCGGCCGACGCGCCCGCCGCCCTGCAGGCGCTGGTGGCCCGGCTGCGCCGGGCGCTCGGGCACGGGGCGGTGCGGTCGGCGGAGGGCGGCGGCTACGAGCTGGCCGCCGGGCGCGAGGACGTCGACCTGTACCGCTTCGAGCGGCTGACCCGGGCCGCCGCGGCGGACCCGGACCCGGCGCGGGCGGCCGCCCTGTACGACGAGGCCCTGGCGCTGTGGCGCGGCCCGGCCCTGGCCGACCTCCCCGACCCCGGGGCGGAGGCCGCGCGCTGGGAGGCCGTACGGACCGACGCGCGCCGGGGGCGGCTCGGCGCGGCCCTCGACCTCGGCGAGGCGGAGCGGGCCCTGCCGGAGCTGACCGCGCTGTGCGCGCAGCAGCCGCTGGACGAGCCGCTCCAGGTGCTGCGGCTGCGGGCCCTGCGGGACGCGGGGCGGGCGGCGCAGGCCCTGGCCGCCTACGAGGAGGTGAGGCAGGCCCTTGCCGACCGCCTGGGCGCCGACCCGGGCCCGGCCCTGCGCGCCCTGCACACCGAACTCCTGTCCGGCCCGGAGCACCGCCCCGTCACCCCGCCCGGGGCCCGCCGGGCCCGGCGCCCGGCCGCGCCGCGGCCCGGCACGGGCCCGGCGGGCCCCGGCCGCACCGCCCCCGGCTACGGCGTGCCCGCGGGTCCGGGCCAGGCGGACCCGGCTTCCGGCGGTGCCCGCCCGGAGCCGGGATCTGCTGTGCCCGGGCACGGCGTGCCGGGATCCGGCGCCCCGGGTGGGGCGGGTACGGGGCCTGCCGAGCCCGGCCACGGCGTGCCGGGCCGCGGTTCGCCTGCCGGGCCGGCCTGGACCGGCGCCGCAGACGCACCGGCCGGAACCGCCCCGGTCGGCCCCGTCGCCCCCGCCGGAGGCGGGCGGGCCGAGGCGGCGGCCGGGTACGCCCCGACCGCGTGGGCCCAGCCGGCCGTGTCCCGGTCCGCCTTCGCGCCTGCCGGGCCCACCCCGGCCCCCGGGGACGGGCAGGACGGGGCAGCACAGACCGGAGCTTGGTCCGCCGGCGCGGGCCGGGCCGGGGCCGCCTTCGCACCCGCCCCGGCCACCGGGAGCGGGCAGGACGCGGCTTGGTCCGCCGGCGCGGGCCAGGCCGGGGGGCGGGCCGGTGTGGCCGGACCCGCCGGACCCGCCGGACCCGCCGGGTCGGGCGTGCCCGCGGTTCGGCGGGGGAATTTGCGGGCCCGGTTGACCACCTTCGTCGGGCGCGAGGAGGACATCCGGGCCATCGGGGGTGATTTGGCGCGGGCGCGCCTCGTCACCCTGCTCGGGCCCGGCGGCGCCGGCAAGACGCGGCTGTCGCAGGAGGCCGCCGAGGCGCAGCCCGCCGACGCCGCGCCCGACGGGGTGTGGTTCGTCGAGCTGGCCCCCGTCGACGACCCCGAGGACGTCGCCGAGGCCGCGCTCTCCGCGCTCGGGGCCCGCGAGACCAAGCTGCGCGGCGGCTCCGCCGAGGAGATGCGGGCGCTGACCGACCGGGCCGGCGACAACCCGCTCGACCGGCTCACCGAGCACTGCGCCCGGCTCCGGCTGCTGCTGATCCTGGACAACTGCGAGCACGTGGTCGGGGCGGCCGCCGAGCTGGCCGAGCAGCTCCTCACCCGCTGCCCCGGAGTCCGGATCCTGGCCACCAGCCGCGAACCCCTCGGCGTGCCGGGGGAGTTCCTGCGGCCGGTGGAGCCGCTGCCCGACCCCGTCGCCGTACGGCTGCTCGGCGACCGCGGCGCCGCCGCCCGCCCCGGCTTCACCCCCGACGACGACCCCGAGGCGGCCGCCGAGATCTGCCGCCGCCTGGACGGGCTGCCGCTGGCCATCGAGCTGGCCGCGGCCCGGCTGCGCCTGCTCACCCCGCGCCAGATCGCCGACCGCCTCGACGACCGCTTCCGCCTCCTGACCGGCGGCGCCCGCACCGTGCTGCCCCGCCAGCAGACCCTGCGCGCGGTCGTGGACTGGTCCTGGGACCTGCTCGACGAGCCCGAACGGGCCGTGCTGCGCCGCCTGTCCGTCTTCGCGGGCGGCTGCGACCTCGCCGCCGCCGAAGCCGTCTGCGGGGACAGGGGCCGAGAACGCCTCGACGTCGCCGATGCGCTCGGCGCGCTCGTCGACAAGTCCCTCGTCATCGCCGCCCCCGCCCCCGACGGCATGCGCTACCGGCTCCTGGAGACCGTGGCCGAGTACGCCGGTGAGCGGCTCGACGAGGTCCCCGGCGACCGGGCCGCCGCCGAGCGCCGCCACCTCGTCCACTACCGGGAACTCGCCCGCACCACCGAGCCGTTGCTGCGCGGCCCCCACCAGCGGGCGGCCGGGGAGCGGTTCGCCACCGAGCACGAGAACCTCCGTACCGCCCTGCGCCGCGCGGTCGCCGCCCGCGACACCGACGAGGTGCTGTGCCTGATCCACTCCCTCGGCTGGTACTGGATGATGCACGACCTGCGTGCCGAGTCCCGCCACTGGGCCGACGCGGCCGCCGCGCTCGGCCCCGACCCCTTCCTGGCGCCCGTCGTGCCCGCCGAGCCGGTGTACGCGCGGCTGATCGACACGCCCCCGCCGTACGAGGGGGAGCTGCTGACCGAGGCCTGGCGCGGTATCCGCCTGGTCCAGCTCGCGGCCCGCGACCAGACGAGCGAGAGCTGGACCTCCCCGGACATCCGCCCCCGGATCGAGGGGATCATCGCCGCCTACGCGCCGGGCCTGCCGCAGACCTGCTGGGCCCCCGGCTCCCTGTGGATCTTCGCCGTGATGATCGCCGGGGAGGTGGACCTGCTGCGGCGCGCCATCAACGCCACCGTCGACGCCTGCCGCGAGCTGGAGCAGCGCTGGGAGCTGGCCGCCACCCTGCAGATGCGGGCCAACATCCTGGCGAACCGGGCCGACTGGGCGGGCGACGCCGCGCGCGACGCCGACGAGAGCCTGGCCCTGTTCACCGAGCTCGGCGACGACTGGGGCTGCGCCGAGGCCCTGTCCGCCCGCGCCGAGGCCCGGGAGAAGCGCGGCCAGTACGCGCTCGCCGCGCAGGACTACCTGGCCGCGATCGAGTACGCCGAGCGGCTCGGCGCCCCCTCCCAGGTCACGGTGTTGCGGGTGCGCATGGCCGGGGTCCTCATCGAGAGCGGCCGCGTCGCCGAGGCGGAGGCCCTGCTGACCGAGATCCTGAGCGTCCCGCGCTCGTACGGCAACGAGGCCCTGCCCGCGGCCCGCATGTTCCTGGCCGGCTGCTACGGACGCACCGGCCGCATCTCCGAGGCCCGCGCCCAGCTCCAGCAGTTGCGCGAGGAGTTCGCCTTCGGCGCGTACGCCATCTTCGACGGCTTCCTGCTCGGCACGATGGCCTGGCTGGAGAACCAGGAGGGCAAGCACGCCGAGGCGTTGGAGCTGCTGCGGCAGGCCCTGGTCAGCGCCCGGGACCCGCTCGCCGTGATGGTCGCCCCGCAGTTGCCGGCCGTGTACCTGATGACGGCGGCGCTGTCGCACGTGAGCCTCGGCGGCCGGGAGCAGGCGTACGACGCCGCGCGGCTGCTCGGCGCGTACCGGACGCTGCTGCCGCCCCACCACTTCCCGATCACCACGGAACGCGAGGACGCCGCCCGGGCCGAGGAGCTGGCCCGAGCGGCGCTCGGTGACGCCGCGTACGAGGCGGCGCATGCCGAAGGCGGCGGCCTCACCCTGGAGGAGGCCACCGCCCTCGTCTGACCCGGCCCCCGTGCGGGGCCCGTCCGGGACGCGATCCGGAACGGACCGGCCGCCGTCCGGATCAGGTCTTCTGGCGGAACTTGCGCACCGCGAGCGGCATGGTGACGACCGTGATGGCCAGGGACCAGGCCAGGGTCACCCACACCGGGTGGGCGACGGGACCGCCGTTGATCAGGCCGCGTGCCGCGTCGGCCAGATTGGACAGCGGGTTGTAGTCGGTGAAGGACTGCAGCCAGCCGGGCATGGTCGTCGGCGGGGCGAAGATCGAGCTGCCGAACTGCAGGGGCATCAGGACCAGCATGGCCATGCCCTGGACGGCCTGGGCGGTCTTCATGGTGAGGCCGAGCAGGATGAAGATCCACATCAGCGAGGCTCCGAAGACGGCGGACAGGCCGATGGACAGGAACAGGTCGAGCACGGACGTCTTGATGGACAGGCCGAGCAGGAAGCCCACGCCGAGCAGGATCGCGATCGCGACCATCATGCGGCCGAGTTCGACGACGATCTTGGCGAGGAGCACGGACGACCGGGCGATCGGCATGGACCGGAAGCGGTCCATCACGCCCTTCTTGAAGTCGTCGTTGACGCCGGTGCCGACGCCCATGGCGATGTTCATGCCCATCATGGCCATCAGGCCCGGGACGACGTAGTTGACGTACGCCTCCTGGTTGCCCTTGCCGGAGATCGCGCCGCCGAAGACGAACACGAACAGCAGCGTGAAGATGATCGGCATGAACAGGACGTCGAACATCGACTCGGGGTCCTGCTTGATCTGCAGCGTGTTGCGGCGCACCAGGGCGCCGATGTGCCGCAGGTTGGCCCGCAGGCCGATCCGGCCCTCGGAGGGCGGCAGCGCCTGGCCGTGCGCGCCGCCGCCGGCGGCGGCGGTCGCCGCGGTGCCGTCGGGCTTGTTCGTGGTGACGGTGCTCATGCCGCGACCCCCTCGGTCTTCTCGGTCTTCTCGGTCTGCTCGGTCGCGTCGGCGGTGTCGGTCCGGTGGCCGGTGATGGCGAGGAACACCTCGTCCAGGCTGGGCAGGTACGTGCCGAGGTCGGCGATCGCGTACCCGCGGGCGGCCAACAGGCCGACCACGGCGGTCAGCTGCTCGTCGCTCAGGATCGGCACCAGCAGCACGCCCTCGTCGGGCACGGCCTGCGAGCCGGCCACCCCGTCCAGACCGGCCTCGGCCAGGGCGCGGGCCATGCCCGGCAGGTCGGCGGCGGAGGCGGGGCGGATCCGCAGGGTGCGGCCGCCGACGCGGGCCTTCAGCTCGTCGACCTTGCCCTTGGCGATGACCTTGCCGCGGTCGATGACCGTCAGCTCGCTCGCGAGCTGCTCGGCCTCCTCCATGTACTGGGTGGTGAGCAGGACGGTGGCCCCCTCGGCGACCATCCGCTGCACCTCGTCCCACACCTCGTTGCGGGTACGGGGGTCCAGGCCGGTGGTCGGCTCGTCCAGGTAGAGCACGGCCGGGCGGCCGATCATCGAGGCGGCCAGGTCGAGGCGGCGCCGCATGCCGCCGGAGTACTGCATGGCCGCCTTCTTCGCGGCCTCGGTGAGGGAGAACCGCTCCAGCAGCTCGTCGGCGCGTGCGCGGGCCTCCTTGCGGGACAGGTCCAGCAGCCGGCCGATCATGTACAGGTTCTCCCAGCCGGACAGCTTCTCGTCGACCGAGGCGTACTGGCCGGTGAGGCCTATGGTGCGGCGCAGCTGCCGCGGCTGGCGGACCACGTCGTAGCCTGCGACCCGGGCGGTGCCGGAGTCGGGGACGAGCAGCGTGGACAGGCAGCGCACCAGGGTGGTCTTGCCGGCGCCGTTGGGGCCGAGGACCCCGAGGACGGTGCCCTCGCGGACGTCCAGGTCGACACCGTCCAGGGCCTTGGTCTCGCCGAAGTGCTTGACCAGTCCCCGTACCTCGACGGCGTTCGGGCCGTTCAGGGGATTCTTGTCGTTTCGCGTCATGTCCACCATGGGACCAGCAGCCGCCGACAAACCACCGACAGCCGACCGACAGCCACCGACACGGACCGACAGGCTGCCGACAAACACGCCGACAACACGCCGACGACAAACGCCGACGAAACGCCGACGAGCGCGAACGAACGCCGACAGCCCGTACGCCGTAAGGGCGACGGGCTGCCGGTTCAGTGGTCTTCAGTGCTTCAGTGCTTCAGTGCTTCAGGGGTTCACCGGCTCACCGGCTCAGCGGCTCAGGGCTCACCGGCTCAGTGGAACGCGTGCTGCTCCTGCGGGAACGCTCCGCCGACGACGTCCTCGGCGAACGCCTTCGCCGCGTCCGTCATCGTCGCCCGCAGGTTGGCGTACTGCTTGACGAACTTCGGCATCTTCCCGCCGGTCAGGCCCATCATGTCGGTCCACACCAGCACCTGCGCATCGCATTCCGCGCCCGCGCCGATGCCGACCGTCGGGATGTGCAGCGAACGGGTGACCTCCGCGGCCAGCTCGGCCGGGACCAGCTCCAGCACCACCGCGAAGGCACCCGCGTCCTGCGCCGCCTTGGCGTCGCGCAGCAGCTGGTGCGCGGCCTCGTCCCCGCGGCCCTGGACCCGGTAGCCCATGGCGTTGACGGACTGCGGGGTCAGGCCCAGGTGCGACATGACGGGGATGCCGGACTGGACGATCAGCTCGGTCTGGTGCAGCGAGCGCTCGCCGCCCTCGAGCTTCACCGCTCCGACGCCGGCCTCCTTCACGAGCCGGGTCGCGCTGCGCAGCGCCTGCACGGCGCCTTCCTGGTACGAGCCGAACGGCAGGTCGCCGACGACGAGGGCCCGGCTGGTGCCGCGTACCACCGCGGCGGACAGCAGGGTCATCTCGTCCATCGTCACGGGGACGGTGTTCTCGTAGCCGAGGTGACAGTTGCCCATCGAGTCGCCGACGAGGATGACCGGGATGCCGGCCTCGTCGAAGACGGACGCGGTCATCGCGTCGTAGGCGGTGAGCATGGGCCACTTCTCGCCGCGCTCCTTGGCGAGGGTGAGGTCGCGGACGGTGATCCGCCGGGTGCCCGTGCCTCCGTACAGGGTGGGGGAGGCGGCTTCGCGGGCAGGCGAAACGGCATGCGTCATTGCAACTGCTCCTTGATGTCATCTCGAGGCGCCCTCACGGCGTCCCCGGACTCATCCACCATGGTTGCACCTGTCTCGCTCACTGGGAAAGTGGCGCGGTGACCGGTGCGTCACACTCCCGTCGCGCACGAGCCCTGCTCCGGCCCTCCTCATGGTCGCCCGACGGCCGCCCGATGGCGCGAAGTGCGCGCGTCCGAGCGAATGTGCGCGTTTCGTGACAAGCGGAACCCGGGCCGTATGGCCGTTCGTCCTCCCGGACGTACGGCCGGGAACACCGGCACGGAAGGCTTCGTCGATCGCCTAGGGTCATGGTGCGGGGACGGAGCGCAAGCACGGCAGCGAGGGCAGTGGCATGGCACAGGCGTACATGACGGAGACGGGGAACGGCGGCTCGGGGCCCGAGTCCTCCGGATCCCGATTCCGCCGGCGCCTGGCGGAGCTGCGGCGCGACCCGGGGATCTGGCGGCGCGGCATCGTGACCGCGGCCCTCGCGGTGGCGGTCTCGCTGGTGATGATCCTCCACGCGGAGCTGCCCAACGCCGTCGGCAACCTCGGCAGCCTCACCGAGACCTTCCTGCCCTGGCTGGGGCTGGCCGTCCCGCTGCTGCTCGCCGCCGCGGTGGTCCGCAAGTCGGCCACCGCGCTGATCGCGCTCGTGCTGCCGGCCATCGTCTGGGTGAACCTCTTCGGCGGGCTGGTCATCGACAAGTCCGGCTCCGGGGGCAACCTGATGGTGGCCTCCCACAACGTCGACGCCGACAACCCCGACCCGCGCGGCACCGCCCGCTCGGTCGCCAAGGCCGGGGCGGACGTGCTGGCCCTGACGGAGCTCAAGGGCAGCGCCGTCCCCGTCTACGAGCAGGCGCTGGAGGCCACGTACAAGTACCACGCGGTCGAGGGCACCGTCGGGGTGTGGAGCAAGTACCCGCTCACCTCCAGCCGGGCCGTCGACATCAAGCTGGGCTGGACCCGGGCCATGCGCACCACCGTGGAGACCCCGCAGGGCGCGGTCGCCGTGTACGTCGCGCACCTGCCCTCCGTCCGGGTCAAGCTGAACGCCGGCTTCACCGCCAACCAGCGCGACAACAGCGCCGGCGCGCTGGGCGCCGCGCTCGCGGGCGAGCCGCTGCGCAAGGTCGTCCTGCTGGGCGACCTCAACGGCACGATGAACGACCGCTCCCTGTCGGAGGTCACCTCGCAGATGCGCTCCACGCAGGGCGCCGCCGGCGACGGCTTCGGCTTCAGCTGGCCGGCCCAGTTCCCGATGGCCCGGATCGACCAGATCATGGTCCGCGGGATGAAGCCGGAGGCCTCCTGGACCCTGCCGCGCACCGGCAGCGACCACCTGCCGGTGGCGGCGCGGGTGACCGTGAAGAAGTAGGAGCAGCACGGGCAGACGGCGAAGGGCCCCGGCCGCCGCGAGAAGCGGCCGCGGCCCTTGGCGTGCCTCAGCGGTGCCGTGTCACGCGTGCTCGCGCCAGCCGTTCGTGATGGGCAGGCGGCGGTCCTTGCCGAAGCCCTTCGCGGAGATCTTCGTGCCCGGCGGGTACTGGCGGCGCTTGTACTCGGCCAGGTCCACCATCCGCAGGGTCTTCGCCACCAGCTCCCGGTCGAAGCCGGCCGCGACGACCGCCTCCAGGCCCTGGTCGCGGTCCACGTACAGCTCCAGGATCGCGTCCAGCACCGGGTAGTCGGGCAGCGAGTCCGTGTCCACCTGGCCCGGGCGCAGTTCGGCGCTCGGCGGCTTCACGATGGAGTTCTCCGGGATCGGCGGGGTCTCGCCGCGCTCGACCGCGGCCCGGTTGCGGTAGTGCGCGAGCCGGAAGACGTCCGTCTTGTAGACGTCCTTGATCGGGCCGTATGCGCCGACCGAGTCGCCGTACAGGGTGGAGTAGCCGACGGCCAGCTCGGACTTGTTGCCCGGGGCCAGCACGATGTGGCCCTCCTGGTTGGACACCGCCATCAGCAGGGTGCCGCGCAGCCGGGACTGGAGGTTCTCCTCGGCCAGGCCGGTCAGGCCCAGGGCGTCCATGTACGCGTCGAACATCGGGGCGATGGGGACGGTGCGGAAGTTCAGGCCGGTCCGCTCGGCGAGCTCGGCCGCGTCGCCCCGGGAGTGGTCCGAGGAGTACTTGGAGGGCATGGAGATGCCGTACACGTTCTGCGCGCCGATGGCGTCGCAGGCGATGGCGGCGACGAGCGCGGAGTCGATGCCGCCGGACAGGCCGACCAGGACGGAGCGGAAGCCGTTCTTCTTCACGTACGCGCGCAGCCCCACGACCAGCGCGTCGTAGACCTCCTCGTCGTCGTCGAGGCGGTCGGCGTAGTCGCCGGTGACGACCGGCTCGTACGGCTCCACCGGCTCCTCGGACAGGATGACGCGCTCGATGCGCAGCCCGTCGTCCACGATGCCCTCGGGGGCGTCGGCCCGGGCCGCCGGCAGGTCCAGGTCGACCAGGACGCAGCCCTCGGAGAACTGCGGGGCGCGGGCGATGACCTCGCCGTCCGCGTCGACGACGATCGAGTCGCCGTCGAAGACCAGATCGTCCTGGCCGCCGATCATCGCCAGGTAGGCCAGGGTGCAGCCGGCCTCCTGGGCCCGCTTCTGCACCAGTTCGAGGCGCACGTCGTCCTTGTTGCGCTCGTACGGGGAGGCGTTGATCGACAGCAGCAGGCCGGCCCCGGCGGAGCGGGTGGCGGGCACGCGGCCGCCCTCCTGCCAGAGGTCCTCGCAGATCGCCAGGGCCACGTCGACGCCGTGGACGCGCAGCACCGGCTGGGTGTCGCCGGGGACGAAGTAGCGGAACTCGTCGAAGACGCCGTAGTTGGGAAGGTGGTGCTTGGCGAAGCGGAGCACCACCCTGCCGCGGTGCAGTACGGCGGCCGCGTTCTCGGGGGAGCCGGCGGGCAGCCCCAGGCGCGGGGTGGAGCGCTCGCTGCGGTCGAGGTAGCCGACGACGACCGGGAGCTCGCCCAGGCCTTCTGCCGCCAGGCGCTCCGCCAGGGCGAGCAGGGCGGTGCGAGAGGCCTCGACGAAGGTGGTGCGCAGGGCGAGGTCCTCGACGGGGTACCCGGTCAGCACCATCTCGGGGAACGCCACGAGGTGGGCGCCCTGCTCGGCGGAGTGCCGGGTCCAGTGCAGGATCGAGTCGGCGTTGGCCGCGATGTTGCCGACGTGCGAGTCGATCTGATTCAGAGCGAGGCGTAGTTGAGGCACGGGGCCCAGTGTAATCGTCTTTCTGACGCGATGTCCTGGGCCCCGGCCGGGTCGGTCGTTTCGGGTCGGCCGTTTCGGGTCGGTCGTTTCGGGTCGGCCGTCTCGGCCCCAGCCGTTTCGGCTCAGCCGATCGGGCCGCTGAACTTCGCGCTCGGCATCAGCGTTCCGGGGGAGATGTCGGCGCTGATGGTGGCGGTGCCCTCGGGGACCTCGTAGGCCACGACACCGCTCGCGGACTGGCCCGGGAGGATGTCGCCCGTGATCATCTTGGGTACGTCGCCGTCGAAGACCAGCTTGGCGGTCATGCCCTTGTCGTCGCGGACGTTGGGCATGGCGTAGATGACGTGGTGGGTCTCGGCCGAGTCGTTGGTGATGGTGAGCGTCATCTCCACCGCGTTGCCGACCTTGGCGTACTTGTTCTTCGTCCGGTACTGCTTCGGCGCCGACAGGGTCACCTTGATGCCGCTGGCGTAGGTGTACGTCTGGCCGAAGGGCAGCGGCGAGGTCATGCCGGGCTCTTTGGACGGGGAGGGGGCGGGCTTCGACGGCCGGGTGGGCGGCCTGGTGGGCCACGGGGTGGGGGTGTCGAAGTCGTCGTCGAAGTCATCGTCGAAGTCGTCGCCGAGGCGGCCGCCGGGGCCCGGCCAGTCGCGGTCGATCCGCTCGTGGGTCCGCTCGCGGGCCTTGCCGACGACGACACCGGTGAGGAAGAAGCCGCCGACCGAGGCGCCGAGGGCCAGCACGCCGAGAACCGTTCCGGTGACGGCCATCGCCTTGCGGCCGAACCCGGCCGAGGCGCGGTTGATCCCGCCGATGCCGAGGCCGGTGGCCACCAGGCCGAGGGCGCCGCCGGCCCAGAAGAAGAACGGCATCGGGCCGAAGAGCAGGCCGAAGATACCGGTGATGAGCGCGGCGACGGCCAGGCCGTTGGAGGCGGGGGCGGGCTGGCCCCACAGGTGGCCGGGGCCGGTGCCCCAGCCGGGCTGGGCCCACGGGTTCCCGCCGGGCGGCACGGCCCCGCCGCCGAACCCGCCGGCGAACCCGCCGGCGGCTGCCGGGGCGGGGCCGACGGGGGCGAAGCCGGCGGGCGGGGTGGGCGGCACGGCGGCCGGGTCGGGGGCGGCGAAGGGGTTGGGGGCCGGGGCGGGGGCCGGCTGCGCCGGGGTCTGGGCGGGGTCGGGGGTGGGTGCGGGGGCGGGTGCGGGCACGGGCGCGGCGGACGGGTCGGCCGCGGGCGCGATGGCCTGGGGCTCCGGGGCCTTGTTGAACGACACCGGCCCGTCCGCCGCCGACGAGTCGGCTGCGGCGGCGGCCTCGGCCTCGGCCTCGGGCTGCGTCTCCGGGTCGGCCTCCGGCTCCGGCTCAGGGTCCGGTGCGTCGGCCTGCGGCTCCGGGGTCTTGTCGAACGACACGGGCTGGTCCGCGGGCGCTGCTGCGACGGCGGCCGGGCCGGCCTGCGGCTCCGGCTGCAGCCGGGGCTCCGGGTCCGGCGCGTCGGCCTGCGGCTCTGAGGCCTTCTCGAACGACACCGGCCCGTCCGCCGCCGGCGAGTCGGCTGCGGCGGCGGGCTCGGCCTCGGGCTGTGGCTCCGGCTCGGCCTGCGGCTCCGGTTCCCGCTCCCGCTCCGGGGTCGGCGCGGCGGCCTGCGGCTCCGGGGTCTTGTCGAACGACACCGGCCGGCCCGCCGTCGGGGCCGCCTCCGGCTCGGGTACGGGGATGCCCTCGGGCTCCGTGGGAGTGCCGGACGGGTTCGGCGGCGGCGTGCTCATGCTGGCGGCTGTGTCCTCGTATGCGTGCGGCGGGCAGATGATCGGATGGTCAGCCTGCCATGGGCGCGAGAACCGGCCAAAAGCCTTTTGGGGCCCGGGGGAGCGGATGCCGCGGGGGGTGCGGCGCCGCGTCCGGCACCGCACCCCCCGCGCCCGGTCAGACCGGCATCCGCTCCACCGGGATCCACAGCTGGGCGTCCGCCTCCGTCCAGTCCGCCGACGGCCGGGTGCGCAGGATCTCCGGCCCCGGCCGGGAGGCGTACGGGTTGGACGGGAACCACTGCGTGAAGACGTCCCGCCACAGGGTCTGCAGCGCCTGCGGGAACGGGCCGCTGCTCTCGAACACGGCCCAGGTCCCGGCCGGGACGGCCCTGACGTCCAGGCCCTCCAACTCGCCCTCGGCCCGCTCCGCACCGGTCACCACCCCGTGGTGGTAGTCCACTTCGGTGCCCTCCACCCGCCGGTCGCCGAGGACCTCGGTCACCGAGACAATCCCGTCGGGCTCCCGGTCGGACAGGGCGGTGATCCGCTGCACCGTCTCCGGCGCGAGGCTCTTGATGAACTCCGCTATGGCCGGATTCACCCCCTCGTGGACGAGCGGCACGCGGGCCTTCTTCCCGACGATGCGGAAGGCTTCCTTCTCCACGATCCGGTACTCCAAGGTGGTACTCCCTTCGACGATGAGGCGGAAGGACATCCGGGGCTGCGAGCGCAGGACCGCACCGGTGCGCCGCGCCTCGCCCGGACCGATGCCGTGCACGGCCCGGAACGCACGTCCGAAGGCCTCCGCGGACGTGTAGCCGTGGCGCACCGCGATGTCGAGCAGCGTGTGCTCCCCGGCCAGCACCTCGGCGCCCGCGACGGTCAGCCGCCTGCGCCGCACGTACTCCGACAGCGGGAGCCCGGCCAGCGCCGAGAAGAGCCGCCGGAAGTGGTACTCCGAGGTCATCGCGATACGGGCCAGCTCGGCGGCGTCGACCGTGCCGTCGAGGTGGTCCTCGATGTGGTCCATGGCCCGGTTCAGGTGCTCCAGCAACCCGGCCTCCTTCCCTTTTCGATCACCAACGTAGGAAGGGACCACCCTGCCCGACCCGACATCCTGTGCCCGGTCCGGTCGGGTGTGGCCGGGCAGGCGCAGGGTTGAGGATGATGTGGACCATGGCCGAACCCGCCGAAAAGCGAGCAGCGCAGGCAGAGCGAGCAGCGCAGGCAGAGCGAGCAGCGCAGGCAGAGCGAGCAGAGCGGGCAGAGCGGACGGTCGCGGTCCTGATCGGGCTCGGGGCCGCCGCCTACACGGCGTGGGTCCTCGAAGTCGTCCTCTCCACCGGCCTGAACCCGATCGAGACGTACGTCAGCGAGCTCGCCGCCCGGGACCGCCCGCTCGGCGGCCTCTTCCGGGCCACCGACTTCACCGCCGGCCTGCTCGTCTTCGCGGGCGGGCTGCTCGCCCTGCTCCGGGCGGCCCGGGACCCCGACTCCCGCCGCCCCTGGTCCCTCCTCGGCTGGGCCGCGATCACCCTCTTCGGCGCGGCCACCGCCGCCGACGCCTGGCTGCCGCTGAGCTGCACCCCCACCGTGGACCCGGTCTGCGCCGCCCGGGAGACCGCGGGCCTGGTCCCGGCCACGCACCGGGCCCACGCCGTCAGCAGCAGCCTCGCCATGACCGGCGCCCTCGTCGGGATCGTCGCCCTCACCGTCGCCGCCCGCCGCTACCGCAGGCACGCCCCGCTCGCCCGCTACGGCCCCGCCCTCGTCGCCCTGGAACTGCTCGCCACCGCCTGGACGCTGACCGCCATCGCCCTGTTCACCGCCGGGCGCGGCACCTGGGCCCTGGGCGCCGGGCAGCGGCTCCAGGTGCTGCTCGTGGCCCTGTGGCTCGGCCTGCTGGCGCATGCGGTCCGCACGGAGCGCCGTACGTGAGCGGCCCCGGCTCCTTCGTCCGGGTGGACGGGGTCCCGCTGCACGTGGTCGTCGAGGGCAGCGGCCCGCCCGTCGTGCTGAGTGCCGGGCTGGCCATGGCCTGGTTCGACTGGGACGCGGTCGCCGCCCTGCTGGTGGCCGCGGGCCGCACCGCCATCCGGTTCGACCGGCCCGGGCACGGCCTCAGCGGCCCGGCCGCGGCCCCGCCGACCGCCGCCGGGGAGGCCCGCCGGATCGCCGGGCTGCTGGAGGCGCTGGGCCGCCCGGGGCCGGTCACCGTGGTCGGGCACTCGATCGCCGCGTTCCACGCCGAGGCCTTCGCCCGCCTGTACCCCGAGCGCACCGCCGCCCTGGTCCTGGTCGACGGCAGTGTGGAGGAGGACCCCCGTCCGGTCCTGCCCGCCGCGCTGCGCACCGGCGCCGCCCGCGCGCTCGGCCGGGCCCTGACCGCCGCCGGGCTCCCGGCCGCCCTCGGGCCGGGGGCGCGGCGCGCCGCCGTACGGGCTGCCCGCACCGGCGGCGGCGATCCGGCCCCGCGGGACCTCGTACGCCGCTGCTACCGCACCGGCCGGGTCTGGCGCGGCGCCCTGCTGGAGAACTCCCGCTACCCCGACACCGCCGCCGAGCTCCTCGCCCTGCGCGCCCGCCGGCCGCTGACCGCCCCCACCACGGTCCTGGCGGCCCACGACGGCTCGACCCGCCCGGCCTCCCTGCGCTGGCTGTCCCGCCAGTACGCCCTGGCCACGGCCCTCGCGGCCCGCTTCGACACGGTGGCCCCCGCAGGCCACCTCACCATGCTGGACGCCCCCGCCCACGTGGCCGAAACCATCCTGACGACCCCGGAGAACCCCCCGACCTCATGGCTTTCGTCGGGGGGCTAAGGGGCTAAGGGGCCAAGGGGCCAAGGGGCTGAGGGGCTAAGGGCTGAGGGCGGGGGGCGAAGGGGGCGCAGGCACGCCGGCCGGTGGCGCGGGATCAGTGCTTTGCGTAGACCCTTTCGACGAAGCCCGCCAGTTCCTCCTCCGACAGGTGCTGGGCCAGGTCGGCCTCGCTGATCATGCCGACCAGCTTCTTGTCCTTGATCACCGGGAGCCGCTTGATCCGGTGGCTCTCCATTTCCCCGAGGACCTCGGAGACGTCGGCGCCCGCGTCGATCCACCGCGGGGTGCCCTCGCACAGGTCGCCGCAGGTCATCTGCGACGGGTCCATGCCCTTGGCCACGCACTTGATGACGATGTCGCGGTCGGTGACGATGCCGCACAGCCGTTCGTTGGCGTCACTTACGGGAAGGACGCCCACGTCGAGCCGGCGCATCAGCTCGGCGGCCCGGTCGAGGGTCTCGGTGGCGGGGATCCATTGCGCCCCGGCGTGCATGATGTCCGCCGCTGTGGTCATTGCGTACCTCCTGGCGTGCCGTTGCGGCCGGGCGCGGTCGCGCCCGCTGCGGCGCCCTCGGGAGGCCGATGGGGGAGGGCCGTGAGGACGCCCCTCCCACCACCGTACGGGCGTGCCGCGTCACCCGCGCGGCGCAGCCCCCCGCTGCCGCAGCAGGTCCGCCATCAGCGCGAGCTCCGACTGCTGGGCCTCGACCATGCCCTGGGCGAGCGCCCGCTCGGCCGGGGTCGCGCAGCGGTCCGCACACCCCTGGGCCATCGCGACGCCGCCCTTGTGATGGTCGGTCATCAGCTGGAGGTACAGCACCTCGGCGTCCCGGCCCCCGGCGGCGCCGAGCGCGGTGAGCTCCTCCTTGGTGGCCATGCCGGGCATCAGCGCGCCGGGCTTGGCGGCGACCCCGCCCATGTCGTGCCCCCCGCCCATGTCGTGCTCGGAGTGGTCGCCGTGGCCGCTGTGATCGCCGTGGCCGGCGTGGCCCGTGGTGCCGGCGCCGCCCTCGGGCGCGGCCATCCAGGCCATCGGCTGCCGGTCTGCCACCACCTTCGGCAGCCCCCACAGGTCCAGCCAGCCCAGCAGCATGCCCCGCTGGTTGGCCTGGGTGTTGGCGATGTCGTACGCGAGGGTGCGCACCGCCTCGTCCTGCGTGCGGTCGCGCACGATGAACGACATCTCCACCGCCTGCTGGTGGTGCACCGCCATGTCCCGGGCGAAGCCCGCGTCCGGCGAGTCCTGCGCGGGCGTACGGGCCGGCGCGGCGGAGCCGTCCCCGCCGCTCGCGGCGGCCACCGTGGCCGCCACCGCGAACAGCAGCGCCAGCAGCACCGCCGTTCCGGCCGCCCAGTACGTCGCGCGCCCGGCCGTGCGGCTGTCCGCCTGGCTCCCGCTCACTTGCCGACCAGCCCGTTGGTGCAGGCCGCACCCGGCTCGGGGGTCTGCGGGCCCTGCACGTACTTCGTGAAGAACTGCTTCACCCGCGGGTCGGCGGCGCTGTCGACCGTCACCTGCTTGCCCCACGCGCTGAGCATGATCGTGCCGCTCTGCTCCTTGACCGGGCTCATCAGCGTGTACGGGGTCTTCGCCACCCGGTCGGCCAGCTGGTCTATGTCGGCCTGGGGCGCCTTCTCGTTGTACGTCACCCAGACCGCGCCGTGCTCCAGCGAGTGGACGGCGTTCACCTGGGGGACCGGGTTCTTGTAGACGTCGCCGTTGCAGTTCATCCACCGCGGGTGGTGGTCACCGCCGACGGGCGGGTTCATCGGGTAGCTGACCGGGGTCTCGACGTGGTTGCGGCCCAGCGTCTTGGGGTCCCAGCTCTGTTCCTCGGCCACCGTGGCGGTCCGGGCGGCCGCGACGGCCTTCGCGGCGGCGTCGTCCTTGTTCTTCCGGTCGATCAGCACCCATGCGCCGAAGCCGACGAGGCCCGCGACGACGGCCGCCGAGACCGTGATCGCGACGACCTTGTTGCGCCGCTCGCGGGAGCGTTCGGCCCGGCGCATCTCGGCTATGCGCGCCTGGCGGGAGTTCCTGTCGGTGGGGGTCGTACCGGCCATGTGCCCTGTTCCTTCTGCTGAGGGGGGTGGAGGTGGATCCGGTGGGCGCGGTCGTACGCCGCCGGGGCGGCTGCGCGCCGCAGCCGTCAGCTCCGCAGCACCTGCAGGGCGTGGAGGTCGGGGGCGCGGGCGGGCGCGTCGTGCGCCCGGAGCGGCCCTGCGCCGTCGGCGGGGCGCGCGACGGGGCTCCCGGCGGCGCCCGTCACGGGCACGGCGGGCGGCGGGGCGGGCAGGACACCGGGGGTGACGTGCGAGAACGGGGAGCAGCCCGGCAGCTCGCCAGGGGCGGCGCACACGGCGTGCGGCCCGGCGGGCGTCCGGGAGGCGGCATGATCGACGGCCGGCGCGGCGGCCGCAGGCCCCCGTACGGCAGCCGCCGCCACGGCGTGCGCCTCACCCGGCCGCGCGCACAGCAGCAGCAGCGCGCCGAGCAGGACGGAGAGGGCCGAAAGGGCCGAGAAAGCCGAAAGGGCCGCCGCCGGCGCGGCACGCCGAGGCACGTGATGCCCGATGCGCCCGATGCGCCCGTGCCGCATGTGCTCCCAGCCCCCCCATGGCCGCCGATGGTAGTGCTCATGAGGGGCCCGAGGTCAGTGCGGGGGTGCCGCGATCTTTCGGGGGTGCGTAATGTGGCGGAAACCACGGCTGGCGATACTGGGCACTCCGACCGCGCGCCCTCCCCGTGGGCAGTGGTGCACAGGCCGTCTGAACTGCGAGGATGAAGGCATGGACAAGCAGCAGGAATTCGTCCTCCGGACGCTCGAGGAGCGCGACATCCGCTTCGTGCGCCTGTGGTTCACCGACGTGCTGGGCTTCCTCAAGTCCGTCGCCGTCGCCCCCGCGGAGCTGGAGCAGGCCTTCGACGAGGGCATCGGCTTCGACGGCTCGGCCATCGAGGGCTTCGCGCGGGTCTACGAGTCCGACATGATCGCCAAGCCGGACCCGGGCACCTTCCAGATACTGCCCTGGCGCGCCGAGGCACCGGGGACCGCCCGCATGTTCTGCGACATCCTGATGCCGGACGGCTCCCCTTCCTACGCAGACCCCCGCTTCGTGCTCAAGCGCATCCTCGCGAAGACCTCCGACCTGGGCTTCACCTTCTACACCCACCCGGAGATCGAGTTCTTCCTGCTGAAGGACAAGCCGCTGGACGGCTCCCGTCCCAGCCCGGCGGACAACTCCGGCTACTTCGACCACACCCCGCAGAACGTCGGCATGGACTTCCGCCGCCAGGCGATCACCATGCTCGAATCCATGGGCATCTCGGTCGAGTTCAGCCACCACGAGGGCGCCCCCGGCCAGCAGGAGATCGACCTGCGCTACGCCGACGCGCTCTCCACGGCCGACAACATCATGACCTTCCGCCTGGTCATGAAGCAGGTCGCCCTCGAACAGGGCGTCCAGGCCACCTTCATGCCCAAGCCCTTCTCCGAGTACCCGGGCTCGGGCATGCACACCCACCTCTCCCTCTTCGAGGGCGACCGCAACGCGTTCTACGAGTCCGGCGCCGAATACCAGCTCTCCAAGGTCGGCCGCTCCTTCATCGCGGGCCTCCTGAAGCACGCGGCCGAAACCTCCGCGGTCACCAACCAGTGGGTCAACTCGTACAAGCGCATCTGGGGCGGCTCGGCCCGCACCGCCGGCTCCGGCGGCGAGGCCCCCTCGTACATCTGCTGGGGCCACAACAACCGCTCGGCCCTGATCCGCGTCCCGATGTACAAGCCGGGCAAGATGGGCTCGTCCCGCATCGAGGTCCGCTCGATCGACTCCGGCGCCAACCCCTACCTGACGTACGCCGTCCTCCTCGCGGCCGGCCTGAAGGGCATCGAGGAGGGCTACGAACTCCCGGCGGGCGCCGACGACGACGTGTGGGCCCTGTCCGACTCAGAGCGCCGCGCCATGGGCATCGAACCCCTCCCGCAGAACCTCGGCGAGGCCATCTCCCTGATGGAGCGCAGCGAACTGGTCGCCGAAACCCTCGGCGAGCACGTCTTCGACTTCTTCCTCCGCAACAAGAAGCAGGAGTGGGAGGAATACCGCTCGGAGGTCACGGCCTTCGAACTCCGCAAGAACCTCCCGGTCCTGTAACCGCAGGTCAGAGCGACTGCCAACCCCAAAGGCAACCCGGGCCGGCGGCTGTCAGCCGCCGGCCCGGAGTCGTTCCAGTCCGCGAGCCACTCGCGGATGTGCTCGGGCCGGAATGAATCGATCGGCCGCGTTCCAAGGTACGGGAACGCGTGCAGCCGAAGGTGGACGCCCACCGTCGTGCGGGTCGTCGGGTCCGTGGTCTGGGAGGCCAGCCACTTCTCGCCGTACTGCCGGAACGTGATCCGTCCGGCGGAGGGGTCGATGTACTGCCCCGGGACATGTCGGCCTCGATGGTGGAGAGCCACTTCTCCGCGAGCCGTTTCTGCTTGTCCGGGAAGCTCTTGGACTTCTCGGTGCCGTCGGGGCCGATGTAGCGGGCCCGTAACGCATGCCGATGCCGTAGCGGTCGGTCTTGACCCGGCGTTCCCTGCCGTCGGCGTCGGTCTCGGTCTTGTACCGGCAGTCCTGGACGTGGCCGGCCATGGGTGGCTGCGGTTCTTTTCGACGTACGGGAAAGTTCCGTGCCGCCCTACGAGGGGGACGGCACGGGCCGGTAAGGGACGGGTTAGGCGGCGTCGAGCTCGCTCTGCTGGGCGACCCAGGCCTGGACGGCGACGGGGTCGTAGCGGACGTGGCGGCCCACGCGGAATCCGGGCGGGCCGGTGCGCTGCTTGCGCCAGTGGTAGACGGTCTTCAGGGGGACGCCGAACAGCTCAGCGATGTCATCTGGGGTGCGGTAGCGGTCGGGGAGTCCGGCTCGCAGGGTGGTGGCGGCGGATGCCATGGGCGGCTGTCCTCTCGGGTGTGTCCGAGGTCGGGATTTCTGCGTCATCGCGTCATTCGCGTCACTCGGCCGTCTGACCTGCGGGTTTCAGTGAGCAGGGGTCTTCGGCCTGCGTCACTGGTGACGCGGGTGACGCGGAATGACGCAGACTTTGGCGTCTGCGTCACCGTCGTAGTGGCAGGTCAGGTACCGTTTCCGGCCGCCCGTGACACAGGTGACGCAGCGTTTCTCTCTTAGGGAAAACGGAGGGTGGTGTCTGTTGCTGTGCGCGCCCTTAGAGCGTGAAGAGAGAGCCGCTGCGCGGCACGTCCCTTGCAGCGGCGGCGAGGCCGCCGAAGAACAAGAGGAGCACGCCTCCCCGGGGCGGCGCCGTGCTCCTCTTGTTCGAGAAGTGGCAGGACATGTCGCGCGGTAGTCGGCACGTCGCTGTTCCAGCGGCTGATCGCTGCCACAGCCGCGCGCCGCAGGGACGAATCCTCAAGCAGGAGGGCGCCAACGTAGCCGTCCAGTGCCGCCGCCCCGAAGCCGGCGAACGCCCGCAATAGTCGACCCGGCGGCTCAACGCGCCCGGGTCGCGGCAGGCTGCCCCGCACCACCCGCCGCCGGTTGCATCGACGGGCGCTCCCCGCCGGGGAGCGCCACGGGCAGCCCGGGGTTAGCCGCCACCCGAGCCGGCCGAGGCCGAACCACCCGAGGTCCAGCGGGAGTTGGACTGCGGCCGATCGCGCGTGCTGCGCTCGGTGCGCAGCGCCACCACGACCCCAGCCGGGCCGAGCAGAGCCTTCAACGCGTCGGCGAGCCGCTGCGGGTCGCCGCCGAACGGGAGCTCGATCCGCTCCCGGGCGCCCCGCAGGACGAGTTCCAGCGCGAGCGTGGAGACGGCCGGCTTGTAGTCCCCCTGGTACGGCTCCACCACCTTGTGCGTCAGCCGCACCTCGCGCAGGGTCTCGACGGGCAGCCAGACATCCGGCCCGGTGGCCCGGACCAACCGCAGGGACGCGGGCACCCTGGCCGGCGCGAACTCCACCCGCAGGATGTCCTGGACCCGGGCAAAGACCAGCGCCAGCCAGCCGATCAGGTACTCCAGCCCGGCGATCACCCCCACCACCACGAACACGGTCGACGCCCGCGCCCCGGCCAGCGCCATCCCGAGGGCCACGACCAGGGTCAGCCCGCCCAAGGCGAGCGGAGTGAACAGCGCCGGCCCCATCGAGATCAGCGCGTTCCACACCGGCCCGGTCGGGCCGGCGCGCAGGACCAGATCCGTCGAGTCGGGGCCTTGTCTCAACACGGGATCGGTGGCCATGCCTCCAGCGTAGGACCGGTCCGCAAGAGCGCCTCGACCGTATCGGGCCGATAGAGCACGGCTTCTGACGGCCCGTAGGCATCAGCCGGCGGGCGCGGCGGGCTCCCAGCGCTCGAGCCACGGGTCGGGCCACTGCTCGGCGGCAGCCATCGGCGGCCCGTGCGGCGCGGCCTAGAACATCCCGGCCTGCTCGCTGGGCAACCGGAGCGGCGGGCGGGTCATCTCGATGTAGCGGGCGGTCTTGGTGCGGCCCCAGTCGACGATGCCCGGCCACGTGCGCGGCACCTCGACTTCACACCGTCGGGCTGGGTGTACAGCCCGCTGAGCGTCTACTCGGAGGATTTCGGCCTGGTCGTCGTCTCGGACGCCGAGGTCGGCATGTTCTGGAACTTCTCCGACTGACGTCCGGCCGGTACAACGAGCAACCCGGCGAGCTTCCCTGGCGCAGCGCTAGATGCCCGGGACCACTGCGCGGCGCCAAGTGGTTCGGGGGGGTTGGGTGGGGTCTGGGGTGGATGGGGGGGTGGTGGTTACGTGGAGTTCTGCGTCCAGGCCGAGGACGGCCGTGGTGGTGGCGCCTGCTTGTTCCAGGATGCCGGCCGGGGCGCCTGCGTAGAGCATCTTGGATTCCGTCCAGGCCGGGGGGCCGCCCAAGCCGGTGGTGCTGATCGTGCCCGTGTCCGCGCGGCCCGACAGGAGGCGGCCCGCGACGCCGACCGCGCCGTAGCCGGCCCGGCCGCCCGCCTCGGAGATGCTGGAGAGTTGGGGTTTGCCGCCGGGGCCGGCGGTGACCAGGGCCGTGCGGACCACGCCCGAGTCCGGGCGGCGGAAGTACAGGCGGATGCCCGCGCCCTCCGGGACCGCGGTGAGCGGGACCGTGGTGGCCGGCAGGTTCGTCGGGAAGGGGCCCTCCAGCGGGGCGCCGGACGCGGGCTGGATCCAGGCGACGGCCGTCTTCGTCGTGGTGGCGTATATGTGGCGGCGCCCGGCGGCATCGGTGGCCGTCACCGGGTCGCTCTGGAGGTCCTCGCCGCCCAGCCGCTGCCAGGGGCCGAAGGTGCCGTCGGGCTGCTGGAGGCGGGCGCGCAGGGTGCGGTGGGAGTCGCGTACGTACACGGTCAGGAGCCCGTCGGGTGAGATTGCCGCCGACGGGGTGCTGATTGCCGAGGTGCCGTCCTCGTCGGTCGTTTCCGGGGTGCCGAGCACCTGCCACGGGCCGAACGGGCCGTCGGGGGCGGACTGGACGGCGTACACCACCTCGCGCCGGTAGTCGGCGGGCGCGGGGCCGAGGGTGGTGCGGGTGGCCAGGACCGCGATGCGGCCGTCCGGGAAGCGGGCGGTGCTCGCGCCCGGGTCGATGCCGGTGCCGGGCAGCAGGGCGGGGCCGGTCCAGCGGTCCGGGTGGCCCTGGCGGGTCCAGACGGCCATCTGCCCGTCGAGGGCGGCGAAGGCCCACAGCCTGCCGGGGGTGCCGGAGGTCAGCCAGGAGGCGGTGTCGCCGCGGGCGTAGCGCAGGGACTGGGCCCAGTTGCGGCCGGTGGGGCTGCCGGCCACCTTGCGGTCGCCGCAGCCGGAGGGGCTGCCGCAGTAGTTCTCGTGGTCGAGCCAGGCGTACGTCTTGAGGTAGCCGATCTTCGTCTCGGCGGTCTGCGGGTCCAGGGCGTGGGGGAGGTTGCCGTTGTGGTAGCCGAGGTAGTTCTGCACCGCGAACCGCGGGCGGTCGGCGACCCGCTCGGCGTACGCGGCGGTGGCCGCCTGCACGAAGCGGGCGCCGTACATGTGGTCCTGGTGGTCGGTGTACTTGCCGGTGTCGTGGTAGCGGCCCGGGGTCGGGTCCTGCATGCGTATCGTCGTCGGCCGGTACCGTGCCAGGATCCCGGCTATCGCCTGTATGACCTGGTCCTTGGTGTACGTGGGCGGCTGCTTGACCGGGCTGCCGGAGGAGAGCTGGGCGCCGAGCGCGGGTATCTTCCCGTTCCACAGGCCGCGCAGGCTGTCCGGGTTCTCCGCCGTGGGGTTGCGGGCCTCGCGCAGCTGGAGCCAGACCAGGTGGACCTCGGGCCGGGCGACCAGCACGTCGAGCTCGGCGGACCCGCCGCCCTCCGTGGGTATGACGGAGCGCTTCCACGGGCTGGTGCGGTCGCCGGTGGCCATCTGGGCGTACGCGGAGCGGATGCCGTTCTGCCGGGCCTCCGCGTAGTGGGCGCGGTCGGCGGGCTGCTCGGGGTCGCGGGCGCCGGCGCCGTTGGCCTCGTTGCGGCCGTCGGCCTCGCCGGAGGTGAGGTAGACGGTGGTGAGCGAGGTGCCGGCCGCGAGGGTGCGGCTGAGGTCGGGGTTCATGAAGAACAGGTCGTCGTCGGGGTGGGCGACGACCTGGACGACGGTGCCGGACGTGACGCTCGCCGGGAGGACCGCGGCCGGGTTCCCGTCCTGGGTGGCCTCGGCCGCCGTCTGCTCGCCGGTGGCGACGGCGAGCACGCCGGTGGCTCCGACGGTGAGTACGGGCAGCAGGGCCGCGAGGAGGAAGCGGCGGCGGGCAATCGGCATCAGGTCACGCCTTGGGGTCGTTCCGGGCGGAAAAACCGCTGAGCAGTCAGTGAGAGGCCAAATCGGGGGACTTGGTTCACCGATTTCGTCGATGACTCGTGCTTTCCGAAAGAGACCGGATGTGATTGTGCCGTGTGGGGCTGCGAGCGACGGATGTGGGTCGGCATGTGGACGCCCGGCAGGGAACGATGTCCGGCCTGGCGTCCGGTCTGACGTCCGGTCTGACGTCCGGCCTGGCGTCCGGTCCGGCGTCGCGCCTAGCGTCCCGCGTTGCGCGGGCCCACCGGCTGCCACGGCGCCAGGTACGCGTCCCCCTCGTCCGTCGACGAGGTCACGTACAGCCGCGCGTCGAGCCCCACCACCGCCAGGCTGACCGTGTTCCGGCCGGTCATCGCCGCCGACGGCGCCCCGACGAACATCAGCCCCGACCGCTCCCACGCCCGGCCCTGCCCCAGGTCCGAGCCCAGCTGCCCGCCCGCCGAGCGGCCCGCCAGTACGTGCCCGCTCGCCGCGACCGCGCCGAAGCCCTGGAGGCCGCCCAGGTCGGTCAGGTTGTTCACCTTCGGCCCGCCGTCGCCGCCCGTCACCAGGGCCGTACGGACGTTGCCCGAGCCCGGCTTGCGGAACCACAGCCGCACCCCGCCCTCGCGGCCCTCCGCCGTGATCGGCAGCGTCGTGTCCGGCAGGCCGGTCGGCGCGGCCGGTCCCAGCGGGGCTCCGGGCTTGGGCTGCGCCCAGGCCGTGACCGTCTTCGTCGTCGCCGCGAACACCATGCGCCGCCCGGCCCCGTCGGTGGCGGTCGCCGGGGTGCCGTGCAGGTCGGTGCCGCCGTACCGCTCCCACGGGCCCCAGCCGCCGTCCGCGCCCGTGCCCGTGCCCGCGCCCGTGCCCGCGCCTTGGACCCGCCCGCGCAGGGTGCCCGCGCCGTCGCGCACGTACGCCGCGAGGCGGCCGGTGCCGTCGGCCGAGACGGCGGGGGCGCTGATGTCGGAGGTCCAGGTGTCGTCCGCCGCCTCCGGGGTGCCCAGGGACTGCCAGTCCCCGAACTCCTTCGCGCCCGGCGCCTTCTGGACCGCGTACACGACCTCGCGCCGGTAGTCCGCGGGGCGCGCGCCGAAGGACGTACGGGTGCCGAAGGCGGCGATCCGGCCGTCGGGGAGGGCGACGGTGGAGATACCGGGGTCCATGCCGGTGCCGGGGAGCAGGTCGGGGCCGCTCCACGGGCCGATCGGGCCGGCGCGGTGCCACAGGGCGACCTGGCCGTCGAGCACCTTGAAGGCCCACAGGCCGTGGTCCTTGTCGGAGGCCAGCCAGGAGGTGCCGGTGCCGCGGGCGTAGTTGATGGAGGAGGTCCAGTTGTTGCCGGCGGGGTGGTCGGCGACCTTCAGGTCGCCGCAGCCGGCGCCGCTGCCGCAGTGGTTCTGCTTGTCGCGCCAGGCGTAGATCTCCATGATGTCCAGCTTCCGCTTGGCCTCGTCCGGGTCCAGGGCGCTGGGCAGGGAGCCGTTGAAGTAGCCGACGTAGTTCTGCACGGCGAAGTGCGGGCGGTCCTTGACGTCCTTGGCGTACGCCGCGAGGGCGGCCTGCACGAAGCGGGCGCCGTAGAAGTGGTCCTGGTGGTCGGTGTACCGCTTGGTGTCGGGGAAGCGGCCCGGAGTCGGGTCCTGCGCCCGGACGGTGGTCGGCTTGTACTGCTCCAGGACGCCGACCAGGGTCCGGACGACCTGGTCCTTGGAGTACGAGAACCGCTGCTTGACCGGGCTGCCGGAGGCGAGGGCCGACTCCAGCCGGGCCGTACGCTCGTTCCACAGGCCGCGCAGGCTGTCGGGCACGTCGTCGTAGACGTTGCCCGCCTCGCGCATCTGGAGCCAGACGAGGTTGACCTCGGGCTTGGCGACGAGGACGTCGACCTCGGCCTGGCCGCCGCCCCGGGTGGGGACCGTGGTGCGCTTCCAGGCGCTGGTGCGGTCGCCGGTGGCCATGGCGGCGTAGGCGGCGCGGATGCCGTTCTGGCGGGCCTCGGCGTAGGCGGGCTTGTTGGCCGGGGTGGAGGCCTGCTTGGCCTCGCCCGCGTTGATGCCGTCGGCTTCGCCGGAGGTGAGGTACACGGTGGTGACGGGGTGGCCGGCGGCTATGGAGTACCGCAGGTCCGGGTTCATGAAGTACAGGTCGTCGTCCGGGTGGGCGACGATCTGCAGCACGCGTCCGGGGTCGGGCGCCTCGGCCGGACCGGCGGGCCCGGCCAACGCCGGCTTGGCGGGGGGTTCGGGGCGGGCGGAGAGGCCGCCGAGCGCCTCGTTGCCGCGGAGGACGAGCATGCTGCCGGCGGCCACGGCCGCGACGAACCCCACGGCCTTGACGAGCCGCCGCCCGACCCGGCCGCCGCCCGCCCGGCCGCCGCCGGGGGCCCGGCGCGCGGCGCGCGGGGCTGCCTCGACGCCGTCGCCCTGGCCCCGGCGCGCACCGTCCGGTGCCTCGCCCGCGTCACCACGGGCCCGGCGCGCGGCTCGGCGGCCGACCCGGCGGTCGGCTGCGGACTCCGCTTCGGCCGTACGGGAGTCGGTGCGGGCGCGCCGCCGCGGGGCTGCGGCCTCGGCTGCGCCGGTCAGGTCGGCTGTGGCGGTGTCGGCCGTACCCGTACGGGCGCGGCGGGCCGCGGCGCGGCCGGAGCCGGGCCGGTCGGCCGGGGCGGATGCCGGGTCGGCTGCGCCGGGGTGGCCGGTGTCGGCGTAGCCGGGGTCGTACGGTGCGCCGCCGACGGGGGCGCCGGCCCAGGGCTCCTCGTCGTACGCGGCCGGGGCCGGGCCGGTTGCGGGCATGCCGGGGCCCGGCGGCCAGGCAGCAGCCTCCCGAGGCTGCGCTGCACCGGCAGGTTCGTGGAACTCGGACGGGTGGCCCTGCCATGCGGCTTCGGTGAAGTCGTTGGCGGGCTGCGGGGACTCCGGGTGTGCGCGGCCCGCGAACCGGTCGTCCGGCCACGCGCCGCCTCCCACGGCCTCCCCACCCGCGGACGCGGTCGGCTGCTGCGCATGCGGCGGCATGCCCGCGCCGCCGGGGCCGGAGTGCCCGTACCCCGAGGGGCCGCCCGGAAGGGGCGCGGCAAGGCCGGGCAGCCCACCCGGCCCGGGGTGCCCGGTGGGATCCGGGTGCAAGTCGGGGTAGGGGTCCGGGGCGTGGGGCGGGTACCCCGCGTCGGGGTGGCCGTACACCGACGGGGCCGACTGCTGCGCATGCGGCGGCGCGCCCGGCCCGGGCTGCCCCGTCGCGGGCGGGTACGCGTGCGGGGCCGGGTGCAAGTCGGGGTAGGGGTCCGGGGCGTGGGGCGGGTGCCCCGCGTCGGGGTGGCCGTACACCGACGGGGCCGACTGCTGCGCATGCGGCGGCGCGCCCGGCCCGGGCTGCCCCGGCGCGACCGGAGCCGGAGACTGGTAGGGGCCTTGGTCCGGGCCGGGTTGGGGGTACCCCGCGTCGGGGTGCCCGTGCCACCCCGCGGCCGGCGGATCGGCATGCCAGGGCCCAGTGCCGGGGTGTCCGTCGGGCATGTGGGTCCTCGTGGCCGGGTCGGCAGGGCAGGCGGGTGCAGGCAAGCAGGCAGGGCAGGGCAGGCAGGGCAGGGCAGGCAGGGCAGGCGCAGCCCCCGGTGTCGGAGGCGGCCGAAGGGGTCAGTCTTCGGGAATGCGAGTAGATAATCCGACAATCCGCCTCATGGTACGTGCAGCAACACGCCGTGAGTCGAACGCCTGCTCCGGCTAGGCTCGCCCCAGGTACACGAGGGAACGTGCCGCCGCAGGCGGTGACACCGGCACCCGCCACACGCGGCACCGGCCACCCACGGCACGGCCACGCGCAGTACCGGCCGCACGCAATACCGGCCACACTGGCAACACCGGCAACAGCGGCAGCGCACACGGCAGCGCACACGGCAGACGTACGTACGCAGGAGGCGGCGGGTGACCACCCCGGGACGCAGGAGCAGTACCTTCATCAGGCTGCTGCGCAGCGGCTTCACCGACCCCTCGGCCGCCGCCCGGCTGCTCGACTCCGGCGCGCTGGCCGGCATCCGCACCGATCCCACCCTCCTCGACGCCCTCGGCGCCACCGCCGACCCCGACCTCGCCCTCCGCGGCCTGGTCCGCCTCGCCGAGGCCCAGTCCGCCGAGGAGCGCCCCGTCCTCCTCGACACCCTCGTCAGCGCCAAACCCCTGCGCGACCGCCTCCTCGGCGTGCTCGGCGCCTCCGAGGCCCTCGCCGACCACCTCGCCCGCCATCCCCGCGACTGGCACGCCCTCGTCACCTACGAGGCCGCCGACCTGCACCCCGGCCTCGCCGAGTTCGAGCAGGGCCTCTCCCAGGCCCACGATCCCGTCGCGCTGCGCGTCGCCTACCGCCGCTGCCTGCTCTCCATCGCCGCCCGCGACGTCTGCGGCACCATCGACGTCGCCCAGACCGCCGCCGAGCTCGCCGACCTCGCCACCGCCACCCTGCGCGCCGCCCTGCGCATCGCGAGCGCCGCCGCCCCCGAGGACGCGGCGCAGTGCCGCCTCGCCGTCATCGCCATGGGCAAGTGCGGCGGCAACGAACTGAATTACGTCTCCGACGTCGACGTCATCTTCGTCGGGGACGCGGCAAACGGCGCCGACGAGTCCAAGGCCCTGCAGGCCGCCACCCGCCTCGCCTCCCACCTCATGCGGATCTGCTCCGAGACCACCGTCGAGGGCACCATCTGGCCCGTCGACGCCAACCTCCGCCCCGAGGGCCGCAACGGCCCCCTGGTCCGCACCCTCGCCTCCCATCTCGCGTACTACCAACGCTGGGCGAAGACCTGGGAGTTCCAGGCCCTGCTCAAGGCCCGCGCCGTGGCCGGCGATCCCGAGCTCGGCGCCCAGTACATCGACGCCATAACTCCCCTCGTGTGGCAGGCCGCCGAGCGCGAGAACTTCGTCGCCGACGTCCAGCAGATGCGCCGCCGCGTCGTCGACAACATCCCCGCCTCCCAGGTCGACCGCGAGCTCAAGCTCGGCCCCGGCGGCCTGCGCGACGTCGAGTTCGCCGTGCAGCTGCTCCAGCTCGTCCACGGCCGCAGCGACCCCGCCCTGCACTCCGGCACCACCCTCGACGCCCTGCACGCCCTCGCCGCCGGCGGCTACGTCGGGCGCGCCGACGCCGCCCAGCTCAACGACGCGTACCGCTTCCTGCGCGCCATGGAGCACCGCATCCAGCTCTACCGGCTCCGGCGCACCCACCTCGTCCCCGAGGACGAGGCCGACCTGCGCCGCCTGGGCCGCTCCCTCGGCCTGCGCACCGAGCCCGTCGCCGAGCTCAACAAGGCCTGGCGCCGCCACGCCACCGTGGTCCGCCGCCTCCACGAGAAGCTCTTCTACCGGCCGCTCCTCGACGCCGTCGCCCAGCTCGCCCCCGGCGAGACGCGGCTCTCCCCGCAGGCCGCCGGCCAGCGCCTGGAAGCCCTCGGGTACGCCGACCCGGCCTCCGCCCTGCGCCACCTCGAGGCCCTCGCCTCCGGCGTCACCCGCAAGGCCGCCATCCAGCGCACCCTCCTGCCCGTGATGCTGGGCTGGTTCGCCGACTCCGCCGACCCGGACGCCGGCCTGCTGAACTTCCGCAAGGTCTCCGACGCCCTCGGCAAGACCCCCTGGTACCTGCGGCTCCTGCGCGACGAGGGCGCCGCCGCCGAGAACCTGGCCCGCGTCCTGTCCGCGGGCCGCCTCGCCCCCGACCTGCTGATGCGCGCCCCCGAGGCCGTCGCCCTCCTCGGCGACCCCGAGGGCCTGCAGTCCCGTACGCACGAGGCCCTCGAACAGGAGGTGCTGGCCGCCGTCGGCCGCGCCGACAGCGCCGAGGCCGCGGTCGCCGCCGCCCGAGGGGTCCGTCGGCGCGAGCTCTTCCGCACCGCCGCGGCCGACATCATCGCCTCGTACGGTACGGAGGACAGCCCCGCCGAGGAGGACCGCGGCGCCCTCGTCGACCGCGTCGGCAACGCCGTCTCCGACCTGACCGCCGCCACGATCGCCGGCGCCCTGCGCGCCGCCGTCGGCGCCGAGTGGGGCGAGACCCTGCCCACCCGCTTCGCCGTCATCGGCGTCGGCCGCTTCGGCGGGCACGAGCTCGGCTACGGCTCCGACGCCGACGTCCTGTTCGTCCACGAGCCCCGCGAGGGCGTCGACGAGCAGGAGGCCGCGAAGGCCGCCCAAGCCGTCATCGCCGAGATGCGCCGCCTGCTCCAGCTCCCCACCGCCGACCCGCCGCTGCTCATCGACGCCGACCTGCGCCCCGAGGGCCGCTCCGGCCCCCTGGTGCGCACCCTGCCCTCGTACGCCGCCTACTACCGCCGCTGGTCCCTGACCTGGGAGAGCCAGGCCCTGCTGCGCGCCGAACCCGTCGCCGGCGACCCGGAGCTGGGCCGCCGCTTCATCGAGCTGATCGACCCCCTGCGCTACCCCGCCGAGGGCCTCGGCGACGACGCCGTCCGCGAGATCCGCCGCCTGAAGGCGCGCATGGAGTCGGAGCGCCTCCCGCGGGGCGCCGACCCGACCCTGCACACCAAGCTGGGCCGCGGCGGACTCAGCGACGTCGAGTGGACGGTCCAGCTGATCCAGATGCGCCACGCCTGGGCCGAGCCGGGCCTGCGCACCACCCGTACCCGCGAGGCCCTGGCCGCGGCCCGCGCGGCCGGCCTGATCCCCACCGAGGAGGCCCAGGTCCTCGACGAGGCCTGGGTCCTGGCGACCCGGGTCCGCAACGCGGTCATGCTGGTTCGCGGCCGCGCCGGCGACACCTTCCCCTCGGAGGCCCGCGAACTGGCCGCCGTCGGCCGCTACCTCGGCTACGCGGAGGGCACCGTCGGCGAGCTCCTGGACGACTACCGCCGCACCACCCGCCGGGCCCGGGCCGTCGTCGACGACCTCTTCTACGCCGGCTAGGAGCGTGTCCCGGTCATCGACGCCGGGCCTGCTCCGGACGATCGCTCCACTCGTCCGGAGCGCGACGTCGTATTACCGCCAGCGTCGGCGTCCCGCTCACGAGAGAGTCAGCGGCGGTTCGTGTTCTCCCTGATCGCGGACCTGTCCGTCTGACCCTCCGCGAAAGGCACCTCGCATGCACGTCGTCCCCGGGCTCAAGGTCCTGTACTTCGGAACTCCGGTGGTGCTGATCAGCACACTCAACGACGACGGGACGGCGAACCTCGCGCCGATGTCCTCGGCATGGTGGCTCGGCCGGTCCTGCATGCTCGGTCTCGGCAACAACGCCCAGACCACCGCGAACCTGCTTCGGGAAGGCGAGTGCGTGCTCAACCTGCCCTCGTCCGCGATGGTCGATGCCGTCGACCGGATCGCGCTCACCACCGGAAAGCCGGCCGTGCCGGACTACAAGGCGAAGCAGGGCTACCGGTACGAGCCGGACAAGTTCTCCACCGCGCAGCTGACCGAGCAGGCATCGGACCTGGTCCGGGCCCCCAGGGTTGCGGAATGCCCGGTCCAGCTGGAATGCAGGGTCGTCTCGGCCCGTCCTTTCGGCGGTCCCGAACCGCACGCCACCGCCCTCGAGGTCGAGGTCCTTCGCGCTCATGTCGAGGAAGACCTGGTCATCCCGGGGACGCACCACGTGGACCCGCTCGGCTGGGACCCGCTGATCATGAAGTTCTGCGAGTTCTTCGGCGGCGGGCGCAACGTGCACCCGTCGAGACTCGCCGAGGGCTGGGACATGCCGCACCAGCTCCGGTCGACGACCGTCTGAGCGGGCATCCGGCGGCGGACCGAACCCCGCCGGAAGTCAGCTGCGGGTGACCACGCCGCAGCCTTCGGGGTCCTGGCGGCTGATGTCCTTGCTGCGGTCGTACGGGTCCGTCGGCGGGCCGCTCGGGGCCTCTCCCGCGGGCCGGGCGTCGCTGGGGAAGGACGGGTGCAGGAAGCCGTCGTAGACGCCGCACGCCGAGTTGCCTATGTCGTTCGGGTAGTCGACCACCGCCAGGGTGCCCGCGGTCACCGTGTACCGCTGCGGGTCGTCCAGGGCCACGGTGAGCTGGCGGCGGACCACGGTGCGGGCGACCTCGTCCGACCCCGCCTTCGCCCGCACCAGCGGGTACACGAAGGTGTAGTCGGCCTTGACCAGCACCTCACCTGGCCGCTGCCCGGCCTCGAAGGTCATCCGCCCGCGCGTCTTGACGACGCTGCCCACCAGCCGGACCTCCGCCGGGTTGAAGCGGCTGAACATCCATACGGGGTCCTGGTCCTTGCCGGGCGCGTCCAGGCCCTTCACCAGCAACCCGTGCACGCTCTCCTGCCGCGGTTCCAGCAGCTTCACCGCCGCGTCGGGCCGGCCGCCGCCCACCGTGGCGGGGTCCAGGTTGGACAGCACCAGCAGCTGCTTGGTCCGCTTCAGCCCCTCCGCGACCTGCTCGGCCGTGAGCCCGCCGACGGCCTTCGCCTCGGGCAGCTCGATCGCGGCCTCCCCCTCGGCCCACTGGACGGCGGGGGAGCCCCGGAACGGCTCCTTCAGCGTGGGGCGGTCGGGGTACTGCCCGGTCGGCGGCGCCGTCGGGCGTGCCGACTCCGCCGCCAGCGGCTGCCGGCTCTTCGCGTCCTGGTCGGCCTTGCCCGTCAGCCGGTCGATGAGCAGCGACGGCTTCAGCACCACGAGGGCCAGCCCGGCGATCAGCAGGATCGCGAGCGCCGGCTTGAGGCGACCACGGCCACGCCTGCTCTCCTGCCAGGCCGGCCCCGTCCGCCAGCCGGGCGGCTCGTTGCGCACGGGCTCGGCCTTCCGCCGGAACCACTTCCCGCGGCGCCCGGCGGCCGCGGCCCGCTCGGCATCCTCCTGCCGCAGCCGCTCGGTCACCATCCGCGCCCGCGCGGACGGCTCCTTGGGCCCCTGCCCGGGCTCCTCCGCGGCCCGCCGCACGAACTCGGCCCACTCCTCGTCACTGACGGACGGCCGCTCGCCACTCGCTCCCACTGCTCTTGCCCCACCCTTGTCTGTCATGATCACGCGCCCCCTCAGCATCGCACGGCATGCTGACAGCCGGCCGGTTCAGGCGGCCTCGGGTGCAGAGCAGGCAGAGCAGTCGCCGGGGGTGGGGGAGCGGAAGGCCACGCGGTCGCAGGTCCGGCAGGTCTGGATCGGGTGAACCTCGCGGTCCCGGCCGTACGGGCCCGGGGGCGCCGGCTGGTCAGGGAGGCGGGGCGGGATCAACTCGCGCAGGCGGTGCGCCAGCAGGGCGTACGGGGAGTGGATCGGGGTGAGGGGCAAGCCGCCGGTCAGGGTGGCGGTCACCGCTGCCGGGCGCAGACCGCGCTCCAGCCAGGCCGTTACGGCCGGGGCCAGGCGGGCCACGTCCCGCTCGGAGAGCACCAGCCGGGGATCCCGCAGCCGCAGCCGGGCCAGCAGCGACCTCGCCTCCGCGTCCACTTCGGGAGTGGGTGCTGCGGTCGGCTCCGGTAGCGGGTCCGGTGTGGGTGCGGGCGCCGGTACGGGCTCCGGGTCGGGGCGCGGCTTCGGCCTCGGCGGCTCCGGTGGCGGCTCGTCGCCGTCGGCCTCCGCCTTCAGGGCGGGCGGGTTGTTGTACGACACCGTGCACGTGACGACGCGGCCCGAGGGCAGCCGCTCCTGGAAGCGGGCCAGGTAGCCGTGTTCCTCCAGCTCGCGCAGGGCGGCGGCGATGCGGACCTCGCCCTCCGGGAACCGTTCGGCCAGGGCCTTGATGGTCACCTTCGCTCCGGCTGGGAGCGACTGGATGTGCGTGGCCAGCCCGATCGCGGTGATGCTCAACTCGCGGTGCTGGGCGAGGTGATTGCCGATCTTGACGTACCGCGAACGGTGCTCGCGGTTGATGTGCCGGATGCCGGACGAGACGCGCGCGGGCGCGCTAAGCTGCTGGTCAGCCATGAGGAAGGGTCTTGCTTCCGTGTGGTGAGGCCCTCGCTCGGGATGCCAGTCCCGGCCGAGGGCCGATTGCGTTTTTGGGGTTGTTGAGCTGAGGGTGCCGTCTGAATCGGCATTCGCGCCAGTCCTGTTGGGCGCTTTCACCCGACCGAGTGAGAGGGGGAGGGGGGAGGTTGGGTAAGGTCATTTCCCCCAGTCATTTATTAGTAGGCGTCGTGCGCCACCGGTGACCGCTCCACCGGGTCGTGAAAACCTCGATCCGGTGAAAGGGGAATCGGTAGATCCATTTCAGCCCACACCGTTTTGAGGGGTACCGGGCCGTGATCCATGCCCCAGCGGGCGGCGAGGGCGGAAACCAGGAGCAGCCCCCGCCCCGACTCCGTGTCGTGGTCGGGCGCTTGGGTCATTGGCACCGCCTCCGCGCGCGTGTCCGACACCTCGATACGGAGCGTAGGGCCGGGTCGGATACCCAAACGCAGTCGGAAGCCGCGGCCCGGCACCCTCCCGTGCGTCACCGCGTTCGCGGCCAGCTCGGCGACTACCTGTGCCGCGTCCTCGAACGGAAGGCGCTGTTCCGCCAGTTGGGACACCGTGAGGGCGCGTGCGGCTCGAGCGCCGCGCGGGGTCGCCGGGAGGGTGGCGACGAGGGAGATTTCCTGATTCACGTGACTCAGCGTGGCCGTCCGTGCGTAACCTGAACAGATCTGAGGCCGCTGTGTACAGCGGCTGTCCAGGACTGTCCCGTCCTGTCCCACCGGTCCAGTGGAGGTGGAAGTGAACACAGACGGCGCCGACGAGTCGAGCTGGGAACTCGACCCGGAGGACGAATCCGCGGCGGTAATCGCCGCGGTGGGACGCCAGTTGAAAATGTGGCGCGAGGCGGCCGGCCTCGACCCCGCCCAGTTCGGGAAACGGATGGGATACGGGGCGAACCTGATCTACAAGATCGAACGCGGCGCCCGCATTCCCCGCCCAGAGTTTTTGGACAAGGCGGACCAGGTGTTGGGGGCGGGTGGGAAAATTGCCGCGATGAAGACGGACGTCGAAAAGGCCCGCTACCCCAAGAAGGTTCGGGATCTGGCCGAGTTGGAGTCGAAGGCGGTTGAGCTCGGCGCCTACGGGAACCACAACCTGCACGGACTGCTCCAGACCGAGGAGTACATGCGGGCGCTGTACGAGATGCGGCGTCCGGCCTTGTCCCCCGATGTGATGGAGCGGTACGTGGCCGCTCGCATGGCGCGGCAGCAGGTGTTCCACCGGCTGCCTTCGCCCGCACTGACCTTCGTCCTGGAGCAAGTCACGCTGGAGCGGAGGATCGGCGGGCGGGGCGTGCTGCGCAGGCAGCTGGAGCATCTGCTGGAGGTCGGCCGCCTGCGGAATGTCGAGATGCAGGT
The DNA here is from genome assembly GCF_040645035.1 of Streptomyces sp. NPDC046876. NCBI lineage: Bacteria > Bacillati > Actinomycetota > Actinomycetes > Kitasatosporales > Streptomycetaceae > Streptomyces > Streptomyces sp. NPDC046876. The sequence continues at coordinate 58,612 of NZ_JBEYXK010000012.1, forward strand.
CATGCCGACCGACTCCGAGGACCACGCCGGGATGGGCGGTCAGATCCAGGTACTGAAGTTGAAGGATGGTTCGACGGTCGGCTATGTCGAAGCGCAGCTGATGAGTCGCCTGCTCACTGATCCCAAGGACATCCAGATCCTCGAACTCCGCTATGGGATCATCCGTTCACAGGCTCTCAATCCCCGAGAGTCGAGAGCCTTCATCGAGAAAGTGCTGGGAGAGACATGAGCATCAAGCCCTCGGGCGGCGACCTTTCCGCACTGACGTGGGTCAAGAGCAGCTACAGCGCCAGTGACAGCAACGACTGCGTTGAGGTTGCCTGGACCAAGAGCAGCTACAGCGCCAGCAACAGCAACGACTGCATCGAGGTCGCCCAGCTGCCCGGCACGGTGCTGGTCCGGGACTCCAAGGTCGCCGATGGGGACCGCCTCGCGCTGACCGCCGCCGCCTGGGCCGGCTTCGTTCGGTACGCCGCCGGCTGACGGCTCATTCCGACGGGAGTTCCTCCGGGCCGACCTGGGCGACGAGGCGGACCTTGATCTCGAACGCCGCCAGCTCGGGTTCGGCCCCCACCTCACGGAACAGCCGCGGCGCCGGCGCGCCGCCCGGGGCCGCGCGTACCGCGTCCAGGGCGGCCCGGTCCCGCCACAGCGTCTGGATCCGCCAGAGGCCGTCCGGCCCGCCCAGCAACTCCGTCCGCACCAGCCCATCAGGCAGCGGGCGGGCCAGGAGCTCGCGGTAACCGGCGACGAGGTCGGCCTCCCGCTCGGCCGCGACAACGCCGCTGACCTCGCTCAGCACCTGTCCGGTCATGCCAACCCCTCCTTCCGCTTCCACGCTACGCGCCAGTCCCCGGGACCGCCTGCGTGCGAGGCCACCTCGAGCTGATATCGGCTCGCCAGGGGGCGGCGGGCGCTGGTTGGATGCCGGGATGAGCGCTGTACTGCCCGAGGGCTACGAGATCTCCGCCGACCCCGCCCGGCTCGACGTCGTACGGATCCACCGGTGGCTGTCCGAGGACGCGTACTGGGCCCTCGGGCGCAGTCGGCAGAAGCAGGAGGAGGCCATTGCCGGGTCGCTGAACTTCGGGGTGTACGAGCAGGTGTCGGGGGCGCAGGTCGCCTACGCCCGGGTCGTCACCGACCGGGCCACCTTCGCGTGGCTCTGCGACGTCTACGTGGACCCCGGGGTCCGCGGCAAGGGGCTCGGCGGGGCGCTCGTCGCCGCGGTGAAGGAGCACCTGGAGCCGTACGGGCTGCGCCGGATCCTGCTCGCCACCGCCGACGCCCACGAGGTCTACGCCCGGGCCGGCTTCGAGCCGCTGGCCGTGCCGGGGAAGTGGATGGCCTTCGGACAGGAGTGAAAAGCGAACGCTAGGCGCGCGTGCGGAAGCGGTTCAGCATGGCCGCGGTCGCCGGGTGGGGGCCCGTGGCCAGCGGGTGGCGCGGGAGCCGGTGCGGCAGGGAGCCGTACCAGGCGCGGCTGACGCTGTAGCCGAAGGCCAGGCACAGCATGCCGCCGGCGGCGTCCAGCCAGAAGTGGTTGGCGGTGGAGACGATGACGACCAGCGTGGCCGTCGGGTAGAGCAGGCCCAGGATCCGCGCCCACGGGGCCCGGGCCACCGCATACATGGTCAGGCCGCACCAGAGCGACCACCCTATGTGCATCGAGGGCATGGCGGCGTACTGGTTCGACATGTGCTTGAGGTTGCCCGAGGCCATCGAGCCCCAGGTGTGGTGGACGAGCACGGTGTCGACGAAGCCCCCGCCGTTCATCAGCCGCGGCGGCGCGAGTGGGAAGAGGTAGTAGCCGACCAGCGCCACGCCCGTGGTGGCGAAGAGGACGAGTCGGGCGGCGGCGTACCGCCCCGGATGGAAGCGGTAGATCCAGGCCAGGACGCCGAGGGTGACCACGAAGTGGAGCGTGGCGTAGTAGTAGTTCATTCCGACGATCAGCCACGTCACCGAGTTCACGGCGTGGTTGACGGTCTTCTCGACGGCGATGCCGAGGCCGTGCTCCAGGCCCCACAGCCAGTCGGCGTTCGCGAGCGCCGCCGCCTTCTGCTCGGGCACGGCGTTGCGGATGAGCGAGTACGTCCAGTAGCTGACGCCGATGAGCAGGACCTCGAACCAGATCCGCGGACGGCGCGGGGCCCGCAGGCGGGTGAGCAGGGCGGCCCGGGCCTCCGGACGGGACTCGCCGTCGATCACAACGGGTGACGAGACGTCCGTCCGGGTTTCCAGTGTCTTCACGCTCGCTTCACCCATGGGAAAAGAGTCTGCCAGATGGCTTCCTGCCTTCGATCATCCCTCGGGACGGTCTTGGCTGCAGCCGCTCAGCCTTGCGGACGAGCCGGTCCCCGACGCTGCCCGGGGCCGGACGCGGTGGACCCGCGGACGACCAGCTCGGGCAGGAAGACGAACTCGCTGTGCGGGGCCGGGGTGCCGCCGATCTCCTCCAGCAGCGTACGGACCGCGGCCTGGCCCATGGCCTGCACGGGCTGGCGGATCGTGGTCAGCGGCGGGTCGGTGAACGCTATCAGCGGGGAGTCGTCGAAGCCCACGACCGAGACGTCCTGCGGCACCCGCAGCCCCCGCTGGCGGGCGGCCCGGATCGCGCCGAGCGCCATCATGTCGCTGGCGCACACGATCGCCGTGCAGCCGCGCTCGATCAGGGCTGCACCGGCCGCCTGCCCGCCCTCGAGCGTGTACAGGGAGTGCTGGACGAGTTCCTCGACCGCGGCCTCGTCGAGGCCGAGCCGCTCCTTCATCCCGAGCCGGAAGCCCTCGATCTTGCGCAGCACCGGCACGAACCGCTTCGGGCCGACGGCGAGCCCGATGCGGGTGTGGCCGAGGGCGGCGAGGTGGGTCACGGCGAGCTGCATGGCCGCACGGTCGTCGGGGGAGACGAACGGGGCCTGCACCTTGTCGGAGAAGCCGTTGATGAGGACGTACGGGACGCCCTGCGCCCGCAGTTGGTCATAGCGGCCCATATCGGCCGTCGTGTCGGCGTGCAGGCCGGAGACGAAGATGATCCCGGAGACCCCGCGGTCGACGAGCATCTCGGTCAGCTCGTCCTCGGTGGACCCGCCCGGGGTCTGCGTGGCCAGTACGGGCGTGTACCCCTGGCGCGTCAGCGCCTGGCCGATGACCTGGGCGAGCGCCGGGAAGATGGGATTGTCGAGCTCGGGGGTTATCAGCCCGACCAGGCCCGCGCTGCGCTGGCGAAGCTTCACGGGCCGCTCGTAGCCGAGGACGTCGAGCGCGGCCAGCACGGATTCGCGGGTGCCTGCGGCCACGCCGGGCTTGCCGTTGAGCACGCGGCTGACTGTGGCTTCGCTGACCCCCGCCTGGGCTGCGATGTCGGCAAGCCGTGCGGTCACGGGATTGGACTGTACCGGTCGCACGCTACAAAGCCCACCACGTGCACGAATCCGGTGGCAGACGGACCGTCCTGCCGTCCGTCTCGACCGGGGCGCTGGACAGCACCGGCCGCCCCGGCGAGGCCAGCTCCAGGGCCTCGGGCCGGCTGTTGAGGGTGCACGCGAAACCGGGCCGGGTGAACAGCAGCACCCCCTCGGGGGCCGGCAGCCAGGCCAGCGGGCCCGCCTCCGGCGAGCCCAGCCCCGGCAGCGCCCGGCGCAGCTCCAGGGCGGCCCGGTACAGCTCCAGCGTGGAGTGCGGGTCGCCGGTCTGCGCGGCCACGCTCAGCGGCGCCCAGTCCCGGGGCTGCGGCAGCCAGCTCCCGGCCGGGCCGAACCCGTACGGCGGCTCCTCACCGGACCACGGCAGCGGGATCCGGCAGCCGTCGCGCAGCCCGTCCTGCCCGGCGGTGCGGCGGAAGGCGGGATCCTGGCGGACCTCGTCCGGCAGGTCGCAGACCTCGGGCAGCCCGAGCTCCTCGCCCTGGTAGAGGTACGCCGACCCCGGCAGCGCCAGCATCAGCAGCGCGGCCGCCCGCCCCCGGGCCAGGCCCTGCGGCCCGCCCCCGTACCGGCTGACGTGCCGGACGACGTCGTGGTTGGACAGCACCCAGGTGGTGGGGGCGCCGACGGCGGTGGTCGCGGCGAGCGACTCGTCGATCACGGTGCGCATCGCGGCCGCGCCCCAGGGGCAGTTCAGGAACCGGAAGTTGAACGCCTGGTGCATCTCGTCGGGGCGGACGTACAGGGCGAGCCGCTCGGAGGTCGGCGCCCAGGCCTCCGCGACGCCGATGCGCGGGCCGGGGTACGAGTCCAGGAGCCGCCGCCAGGCGCGGTGGATGGCGTGGACCCCGTCCTGGTCGAAGAAGGGCAGGGGCTCGGTGCCGATCAGGGTGGCCTGGGCGCCGCGGCCGATGTCGGGCAGGCCGGGGGCCTTGACCATGCCGTGGGCGACGTCGATGCGGAAGCCGTCGACGCCGAGGTCGAGCCAGAAGCGCAGGACGGAGGAGAACTCCTCGGCGACCTCCGGGTGCTCCCAGTCCAGGTCGGGCTGCTGGGGGGCGAACAGGTGGAGGTACCAGTCGCCGTCCGGGACCTGCGTCCAGGCGGGCCCGCCGAAGACGGAATCCCAGTCGTTGGGCGGCAGCGCCCCGCCGGGGCCGCGGCCCGGCCGGAAGTGGTAGCGGGCCCGGGCGGCGCTCCCCGGGCCCGCGGCGAGGGCCTCGCGGAACCAGGGGTGCCGGTCGGAGGTGTGGTTGGGGACGACGTCGACGATGATCCGCAGGCCCAGCGCATGGGCGGCCCGGACCAGGTCGTCGGCGTCGGAGAGGTCCCCGAAGAGGGGGTCGACGGCCCGGTAGTCGGCGACGTCGTAGCCGCCGTCGGCCTGCGGGGAGACGTAGAAGGGGGTCAGCCACACGGCGTCGACCCCGAGCCGGGCCAGGTGCGGCAGGCGCGAGCGGACCCCGCGCAGGTCGCCGATGCCGTCCCCGTCGCTGTCGGCGAAGGAGCGGACGTAGACCTGGTAGATGACGGCATCGCGCCACCAGCCACCGCTTTCGGCGGTCTTGCTGGAAGCGCTTGCAAGCCGGGGTGCGGTCAGCTCATGGGTCATAACGGGGTCAACGCGGCCACACGCCCCGTGGTTGCGGGCCTGACACCCCGAAGGAAGTTCGAACGACCAGCAAGCTGCGGCAACCGTCAGGACACACGGATGTAACGATCCCCGGCGCTTGCAGAAAATTGCCGCAAGGTCTTTCGGTCAGCTTTCAGGCTTGTTACGTTCCCTGCAACTCGGGACCGCGAGGGCGCGGCCGGGATCATCGAAGGAGTTCATATGCGGCGTGGCATAGCGGCCACCGCGCTGGTCGCGACCCTGGCGCTCGCGGCGACGGCTTGCGGCGGTGACAAGAAGGACGACGGCGAGACCAAGGCCGGCGGGGAGCTCTCCGGCACGGTCACGTGGTGGGACACCTCCAACGATGCCGAGAAGGCCAGCTTCCAGAAGATCGCGGAGGCCTTCACCGCGAAGCACCCGAAGGTGACCGTCAAGTACGTCAACGTCCCGTACGGCGACGCCCAGAACAAGGTCAAGAACGCCTTCAGCAGCGGTGCCGAAGCCCCCGACGTGATCCGCGCCGACGTCGGCTGGGTCGCCGACTTCGCCTCGCTCGGCTACCTGGACGAGGTCCCGGCCGAGACCGCGAAGAAGGTCGACGCCGAGTTCCTGCCGCAGGCCGCGGCCAGCGGCAAGTACGAGGGCAAGACCTACGCCGTCCCGCAGGTCATCGACACCCTCGGCCTCTTCTACAACAAGAAGATGCTCGCCGACGCCGGCGTCCAGCCCCCCACCAGCCTGGAGGAGCTGAAGGCGGCCAGCGCCAAGATCAAGGAGAAGACCGGCAAGACCGGCCTGTACCTCCGCGGCGACGACTCCTACTGGTTCCTGCCGATGATCTACGGCGAGGGCGGCGACCTCGTCGACGCCAAGAACAAGACCGTCACGGTCGACGGCCCGGCCGGCGTGAAGGCCTTCAAGGCCGCCCGCGACCTGGTCACCTCCGGTGCAGCCATCACCAACTCCACCGACGGCTACCAGAACATGCAGACCGCCTTCAAGAGCGGCCAGGTCGCCATGATGATCAACGGCCCGTGGGCGATCAAGGACACCTACGCCGGCGAGCAGTTCACCGACAAGGCCAACCTGGGCATCGCCCCGGTCCCGGCCGGCTCGGTCAAGGCGGGCGGCCCGCAGGGCGGCCACGACCTCGCCGTCTACGCCGGGTCGAAGAACCGCGCCGCCGCGCACGCCTTCGTCGAGTACCTGACCTCGCAGGACGTCCAGGTCCAGTCCGCCAAGGAGCTCAGCCTGCTCCCGACCCGGACCGCCGCCTACGAGCAGCCCGACGTCAAGTCCAACGAGATGGTCGCGTTCTTCAAGCCGGCCGTGGACAAGGCCGTCCAGCGCGCCTGGATCCCGGAGAACGGCGCCCTCTTCGAGCCGCTGAAGCTCGAGTACGCCAAGGCGGTCACCGGGGCCTCGAGCCCCGAGGACGCGGCCAAGGCCGCCGGCACCGAGTTCCGCAAGATCCTCAAGGGCTGGAAGTAACGAAAACCATGGCTGCTCACACCAGCCAGTCGGTGGCGAAGGCCGCGGGCGACGACACGGACGTCGCCCGCGGCCGGAGCCGCAGGACTGACAGCGGGAAGCGCGCCGGCAACCGCGGCGGGCTCAAGCGGGCGTTCGCCACGCACTGGTACGCCTGGGCCATGGTCGCCCCGGTCGTCCTCGTCCTCGGCATCATCATCGGCTGGCCGCTCTTGCGCGGCATCTACCTGTCGCTGACCGACGCCAACGAGCGCAACGTGGCCCGTACGATCGGCGCCAACCACATCGACGCCACGTACGAGTTCGTCGGACTCGACAACTACACGGCCGTGCTCAGCGACCCGGTGTTCCTGCAGCGGCTGGTGTGGACAGTGGTGTGGACCATCGCGTGCGTATCCATCACCTTCACGCTCGGCCTGGTCCTGGCCAACATGCTCAACCGGGAGTTCAAGGGGCGCGCCGCCTACCGGATGGCGCTCATCCTGCCCTGGGCCGTCCCCGGCTTCGTCTCCGTCTTCGCCTGGCGGTTCCTGTTCAACCGCGACAACGGCATCCTGAACAAGGTCCTCGAAGGCGGCGGCATCTCGGCGATCCCGTGGCTCGACGACCCGACCTGGGCCAAGCTCTCCGTCATCACGGTCAACGTCTGGCTCGGCGTCCCCTTCATGATGGTCGCCCTCCTCGGCGGCCTGCAGTCCATCCCCGGCGAGCTCTACGAGGCCGCCGAGATGGACGGCGCCACCACCTGGCAGCGCTTCCGGCACATCACCCTGCCCGGGCTGCGCTCCGTCAGCATGTCGGTGATCCTGCTCTCCACCATCTGGACCTTCAACATGTTCCCGGTGATCTTCCTGCTGACGCGGGGCGGACCGGGCGACTCCACCGAGATCCTGGTGACCCAGGCCTTCCGCGAGGCCTTCGTGGCGAGCCCGCGCGACTTCGCCGGCTCCGCGACCTGGGGCGTGCTCATCCTCGCCCTGCTCATGATCTTCGCGCTGGTCTACCGGCGCTCGCTGCGCAAGCAGGGAGAGGTGTGGTGACCATGGCAACCTCCTCGAACACCGCGAACACCGCGAACACCCGCGGGCGCGGCAAGCGCTCGCCGCTCGCCTCCGTCGGTCTGCACGCGACGCTGCTCGTCGCCTCCGTCGTCGCCGTCTTCCCGGTGCTGTGGGTCCTGCTGACCTCGCTCAAGCCCGCCGACCACGCGATCAGCACCGACTTCATCAAGGACCCCACCCTCGAGAACTACCGCTACCTGGTGGACAAGACCTCCTTCTTCACCTGGTTCGGCAACTCCGTCCTGGTCGCCGGCATCACCACCGTCCTCGGCGTCTTCATCGCCGCGACCACCGGGTACGCCGTCAGCCGGTTCCGCTTCCCCGGCATGAAGCCCCTCATGTGGACCCTGCTCATCACGCAGATGTTCCCCATGGCCATCCTGATCGTCCCGCTCTACAACCTCATGGGACAGCTCGGGCTCCTCAACCAGCCCGTCGGCCTGATCATCACGTACCTCACCATCGCGGTGCCGTTCTGCGCCTGGATGATGAAGGGCTTCTTCGACACCATCCCGGCCGAGATCGACGAATCCGGCCGCGTCGACGGGCTCACCCCCTTCGGCACCTTCTGGCGGCTCATCCTGCCGCTGGCCAAGCCCGGGCTCGCGGTGACCGGCTTCTACTCCTTCATCACCGCCTGGGGCGAGGTCGCCTACGCCTCCGCGTTCATGGTCGGCGACGAGCACCTCACCCTCGCCGGCGGCCTGCAGACCTTCGTCACCCAGTACACCGCCAACTGGGGCCCGATGACGGCCGCCTCGGTCCTCATCGCCATCCCCGCTGCGATCTTCTTCGTCTTCGCCCAGCGTCACCTCGTCGCCGGGATGACGGCGGGCGCCACCAAGGGCTGACCACCCGCGCCCGCCCCCGCACACCCCCGGCCCGATCTCTCCAAGGACGTCATGACCCAGCACCTCGCCGAAACGCTCCCCACCACGACCGGCACCCTGCCCGGCTGGTGGAGAGAAGCGGTGATCTACCAGGTCTATCCGCGCAGCTTCGCCGACTCCAACGGGGACGGCATGGGGGACCTCGAAGGCATCCGCAGCAGACTGCCCTACCTGAAGGAGCTGGGCGTCGACGCCGTCTGGCTCAGCCCCTTCTACGCCTCCCCGCAGGCCGACGCCGGCTACGACGTCGCCGACTACCGGGCCATCGACCCCATGTTCGGCACCCTGCACGACGCCGACGCCGTGATCCGCGAGGCACATGAGCTGGGCCTGCGCATCATCGTGGACCTGGTTCCGAACCACTGCTCCGACCAGCACGAATGGTTCAAGCAGGCGCTGCGGGAAGGGCCCGGGACGCCGCTGCGCGAGCGTTTCCACTTCCGGCCCGGCCGCGGGGCCGACGGCTCCCAGCCGCCGAACGACTGGGAGTCCATCTTCGGCGGCCCGGCCTGGACCCGCGTCGCCGACGGGGAGTGGTACCTGCACCTCTTCGCGCCCGAGCAGCCCGACTTCAACTGGGAGCACCCCGCCGTCCAGGACGAGTTCCGCTCCGTCCTGCGGTTCTGGCTCGACCTCGGCGTCGACGGCTTCCGCATCGACGTCGCCCACGGGCTGGTCAAGGCCCCCGGCCTGCCCGACCTCGGCCGCGGCGAACAGCTCAAGCTGCTCGGCAACCAGGTCCTGCCCTTCTTCGACCAGGACGGCGTCCACGAGATCTACCGCTCCTGGCGCAAGGTCCTCGACGAGTACGCCGGCGACCGCATCGGCGTCGCCGAGGCCTGGACGCCCAGCGCGGACCGGACCGCCCTGTACCTGCGGCCCGACGAGCTGCACCAGGCGTTCAACTTCCACTACCTGACCACCGGCTGGGACGCGGCCGCGCTGCGCGCCACCATCGACGAGTCGCTCGACGCGATGCGGCCCGTCGGCGCCCCCACCACCTGGGTGCTGTCCAACCACGACGTCGTCCGGCACGCCACCCGCTTCGCCGACGGCGACCCCGCAGCCGGCCTGCGCCGGGCCCGCGCCGCCGCGCTGCTCATGCTGGCGCTGCCCGGATCCGCGTACGTCTACCAGGGCGAGGAGCTCGGCCTGCCCGAGGTCGTGGACCTGCCCGACGAGGTCCGCCAGGACCCCTCGTTCTTCAAGCAGAACGGCCAGGACGGACTGCGCGACGGCTGCCGCGTCCCGCTCCCGTGGTCCGGCACCGAGGCCCCGTACGGCTTCGGCGACGGCGGCAGCTGGCTCCCGCAGCCCGCCGAATGGGCCGGCCTGAGCGTCGCCGCCCAGACCGGCGACCCGGGCTCCACGCTGGAGCTGTACCGCAGCGCCCTGCGGATCCGCCGCGAGCGGGCCGACCTCGGCGCCGGCGACGCGGTGGAGTGGCTGCCGTCGCCGGAGGGCGTGCTGGCCTTCCGCCGCGGCTCGTTCGTCTGCACCGTCAACACCACCGCCGAGGCGGTCGCGATGGCCGCGCCCGGCACCGTACTGCTCGCCAGCGCGGAGCTGGAGCCCGGCGAGCCGGGCACGCTGCCCGCCGACACGGCGGTGTGGTGGCAGGGGTGACCTCCGGGGAGGCACCCCTCCGGCTGACGGACATCGCCGCGCAGGCCCAGGTCAGCGAGGCGACCGTCAGCCGGGTCCTCAACGGGAAGGCCGGCGTCGCGGCCGGCACCCGGCACAAGGTGCTGGCCGCGATGGACCTGCTCGGCTACGAGCGGCCCGTACGGCTGCGGCGGCGCAGCAACGGGCTGGTCGGGCTGCTCATACCCGAGCTGACCAACCCGATCTTCCCGGCGTTCGCCCAGGTCATCGAGCAGGCACTGGCGGGCCACGGGTACACGCCGGTGCTGTGCACGCAGACGCCGGGCGGGGCGACGGAGGACGAGCTCGTCGAGCAGCTGGAGGCGCGCGGCGTCACCGGGATCGTGTTCCTGTCCGGGCTGCACGCCGACGCGCACGCCGACCCCGCCCGCTACCAGCGGCTCGCCTCCCGCGGCGTGCCGTTCGTGATGATCAACGGGTTCAACGAGCAGGTGACCGCCCCGTTCATCTCCCCGGACGACCGGGCCGCCGCCGAGATGGCGGTACGGCACCTGGAGGCCCTCGGGCACCGGCGGATCGGCCTGGCGATCGGGCCCACGCGGTACGTGCCGTCGGCCCGCAAGGAACAGGGGTTCGTCGGGGTCGTGCCCGGGGCCGAGGCCGAGGGGCTGATCCAGCGGACGCTGTTCACCGTGGAGGGCGGGCACGCGGCCGGCGGTGCGCTGCTGGACCGGGGCTGCACCGGCATCGTCTGCGGCAGCGACCCGATGGCGCTCGGGGTGATACGGGCCGTGCGGGAGCGGGGGCTGCGGGTGCCGGAGGACGTGTCGGTGGTGGGGTTCGACGACTCGCCGCTGATCGCGTTCACCGATCCGCCGCTGACGACGGTGCGGCAGCCGGTGCGGGCCATGGCCAATGCGGCTGTCGGGGCCCTGCTGGAGGCGGTGGCCGGCACCCCTGTCCAGCGCACGGAGTACGTCTTCCAGCCGGAGCTGGTGGTCCGCGGCTCCACCGCCCAGGCGCCGCCGCCGCTCTCCTGAACTCGGGGCTCCTCCCCGAGACCCTGCCCGGCGCCGGGCCCTGTCACGAGGGCCCGGCGCCGTCTGCCGCTGCCGCTGCGCGGAGCAGTCCCCTCCCCGCCCCTTCCCGAAACCGGGGCTCCGCCCCGGACCCCGTTCCGTGCGCTCCGCGCCCGGTGCGCTCAAACGCCGCGCGGGCTGAAATTCGCCGCTGCGCGGCAATTCCAGCCCCGCCCGGCGGGAATCCAGCCTCGCCGGCGTTTGAGGCGCGGGGGCCGGGGCGGAGCCCCGATCTTTGAGCCCCGCCGGCGATTGAGGCGAGCGGGGGCCGGGGCGGAGTCCCGGGATACGGAGAAAGGGCGGGGCGGGGAGGGGCTCCGCGCAGCGGCGGCCCACCGGCCCGGGGCCCACGGCACCGCACCCGCGGCGAAACAATTCTGCAATCTCTTGCGCAAACTCTTGCAACAAGCCAGGGTGCCTTCTACGGTCGCGTGCAATCCCCACCTCTCCCGCCAGGAGGCACCCCCCATGTCTGCCAGAGCCGCCAGACCCCGCAGAGCGGCCGCCGCCGCAGCCCTCCTCGCCGCCGCCGCGGTCGCCACCGCACCGGCGCCGCAGGCCGCCGCCGCGACCCCGGGGGACAAGGACGTCACCGCCGTGCTCTTCGAGTGGCGGTTCGACTCCGTGGCCAAGGCCTGCACCGACACGCTGGGCCCCGCCGGGTACGGGTACGTCCAGGTGTCGCCGCCCCAGGAGCACATCCAGGGGCCCCAGTGGTGGACCTCGTACCAGCCCGTCAGCTACAAGATCGCCGGACGGCTGGGCGACCGGGCCGGTTTCAAGGCCATGGTCGACACCTGTCACGCCGCGGGGGTCAAGGTCGTCGCCGACTCCGTCATCAACCACATGGCCGCCGGGGACGGCATCGGGACGGGTGGGTCTTCGTACACGAAGTACAACTACCCCGGCATCTACTCCGGCGCCGACATGGACGACTGCCGGGCGGCCATCTCCAACTACCAGGACCGGGCCAACGTCCAGAACTGCGAGCTCGTCCAGCTCGCCGACCTGGACACCGGCGAGGACTACGTCCGCGGGCGGATCGCCGGCTACCTCAACGACCTGCTGTCGCTCGGCGTCGACGGGTTCCGGATCGACGCCGCCAAGCACATGCCGGCCGCCGACCTGGCCAACATCAAGTCGCGCCTGGCCAATCCGGGGGTCTACTGGAAGCAGGAGGCCATATACGGCGCCGGTGAGGCCGTCTCGCCCTCCGAGTACCTCGGCAACGGCGACGTCCAGGAGTTCCGCTACGCCCGCGACCTCAAGCGGGTCTTCGAGAGCGAGAACCTCGCCTACCTGAAGAACTTCGGGGAGGGCTGGGGCTACATGCCCTCGGGCCAGTCCGCCGTCTTCGTGGACAACCACGACACCGAGCGCGTCGGCGACACCCTCAACTACAAGAGCGGCTCCGCCTACACCCTCGCCAGCGTGTTCATGCTGGCCTGGCCGTACGGCTCCCCGGACGTGCACTCCGGGTACGAGTGGACCGACAAGGACGCCGGCCCGCCGAACGGCGGCGCGGTGAACGCCTGCTACAGCGACGGGTGGAAGTGCCAGCACGCCTGGCGCGAGATCTCCTCGATGGTCGCCTTCCGGAACGTGGCCCGCGGCCAGGGCGTCACGAACTGGTGGGACAACGGGGCGGACCAGATCGCCTTCGGGCGCGGCGACAAGGCGTACGTGGCCATCAACCACGAGGGCTCGGCGCTGACCCGGACCTTCCAGACCTCCCTGCCCTCCGGTGACTACTGCGACGTGCAGAGCGGCCGCACCGTCACCGTCGGCGCGGACGGCCGCTTCACGGCAACCCTCGGCGCCGGGACCGCCCTCGCCCTGCACACCGGGGCCCGCACGTGCAGCGGCGGCGGCAGCGGAACCCCGGCCGCCGGGGCCTCGTTCGCCGTGAACGCCACCACCGTCCCCGGCCAGAACGTCTACGTCGCCGGAGACCGCCCCGAGCTCGGCGGCTGGAACACCGCAGCCGCCCCCAAGCTCGACCCGGCCGCCTACCCGGTGTGGAAGCTCGACGTGACCCTCCCCGCCGGTACCGCGTTCTCGTACAAGTACATCCGCAAGGACGCCGCCGGGAACGTCACCTGGGAGAGCGGCGCCAACCGCACCGCCACCATCCCTGCGAGCGGAAAGGTCACGCTGAGCGACACCTGGCGCAGCTGACCCCGCCGCCCCACAGACCAGGGCCGCCCGGCACCCGTAAGAACCCCGCCACCGCCGGGCGGCCCTCTTCATGCCCCTGCGATCCGCAGCGCCCGTGCAGCGACCGTGACCAAGGAGACGACGCCTTGATACGCCCCGCCGCAGGAGTCCTCGCCGCCGCTCTGGCCGTGACGCTCCTGCCCGCCCTTCCCGCCGCGGCAGCCGGAGCCGCCAAGGCCCCTCCGGCCCCGCCCTCCGACGCGAAACTGGCCGCCGAGCCGGCCCGCCACGACCTGACCCGGGAGCAGTTCTACTTCGTCCTCCCGGACCGGTTCGCGAACGGCGACCCGCGCAACGACACCGGCGGGCTGACCGGCACCCGGCTGGAGACCGGCCTGGACCCGACGGACAAGGGCTTCTACCAGGGCGGCGACCTCAAGGGCCTCACGGACAGGCTGGACTACATCAAGGGGCTCGGCACCACCGCCATCTGGATGGCGCCGATCTTCAAGAACCAGCCGGTGCAGGGCAAGGGGGACGACGTCTCCGCGGGCTACCACGGCTACTGGATCACCGACTTCACCCAGGTCGACCCGCACTTCGGCACCAACGCCGACCTCACGAAGCTGATCGACACGGCGCACGCCAAGGGGATGAAGGTCTTCTTCGACGTCATCACCAACCACACCGCCGATGTGGTCGACTACCGCGAGCAGTCGTACGGGTACCTGTCCAAGGGGGCCTTCCCCTACCTGACCAAGGACGGGGTCCCCTTCGACGACGCCGACTATGCGGACGGGAAGCACAAGTTCCTCGCAACGGACGCCTCGTCCTTCCCGCGGACCCCCTTCGTCCCCGAGGCCAAGAAGAACCTCAAGGTCCCCGCCTGGCTCAACGACCCCACGATGTACCACAACCGGGGCGACTCGACCTTCGCCGGCGAATCCTCCGACCAGGGCGACTTCTTCGGCCTGGACGACCTGTGGACCGAGCGCCCCGAGGTCGTCAGCGGCATGGAGAAGATCTACGAGAAGTGGGTGAAGGACTTCGCGGTCGACGGCTTCCGCATCGACACCGTCAAGCACGTCGACACCCCGTTCTGGACCCAGTGGGCCACCGCCCTCGACGCGTACGCGGCCAAGCAGGGGCGCAAGAACTTCTTCATGTTCGGCGAGGTCTACTCCGCCGACACCGCCGTCACCTCCCCGTACGTGACCCGCGGCCGCCTCGACGCCACCCTCGACTTCCCGCTGCAGGACGCGATCCGCGCGTACGCCTCCCAGGGCGCCGGCGCCGGCCGGCTCGCCGGGGTCCTCGCCGACGACTACCGGTACACCACCGACAAGGCCAACGCCTACGAGCAGGTCACCTTCCTCGGCAACCACGACATGGGCCGCTTCGGCGGCTTCCTGCGGCAGGACCGGCCGGGCGCGCCCGAGCAGGAGCTCCTGGACCGCTACCGGCTCGCCAACGAGCTGATGTTCCTCACCCGCGGCAACCCGGTCGTCTACTCCGGCGACGAACAGGGCTTCACCGGGGCCGGCGGCGACAAGGACGCCCGCCAGCCGCTCTTCGCGTCGAAGACCGCCGACTACCTGGACGACGACCAGCTCGGCACCGACCGCACCCACGCGAGCGACGCCTACGACCCCGGCCACCCGCTCTACCGGCAGATCGCCGCCCTGTCCCGGCTGACCCGCGAACACCCGGCACTGCGCGACGGCATCCAGAGCGAGCGGCTGTCCGACGGCTCCGTCTACGCCTTCGCCCGCACCGACAGCCGTACGGACACCAAGGCCGACGCCAAGGGCGAAGCCAAGAGCAAGGCGCGCACCGAGTACCTCGTCGCCGCGAACAACGGCACCGCGGCGCGGACCGTGCAGCTCGACGCTCCGGCCGGAGTCCAGTACCGCACCCTGTACGGCGGCACCGCGCTGCTCCGGGCCTCCGCCGCCGGGAAGCTGACCGTCACCGTCCCGGCCCTCGGCACGGTGGTCCTCCAGGCCACCACCCCGCTCGCGGCCCCTGCGGCCAAGCCCGCGCTGACCCTGAAGGCCCCCGCCCCCGGCGCCGCCGGCACCGTGGAGCTCTCCGCCGAGGTCACCGGCGGCGGCCTGAACCGGGTCGTCTTCGCCGCCCAGGCCGGCACCGGCCCCTGGCAGGTCCTCGGCTCCGCCGACCACGCCCCCTACAAGGTCACCCAGTACCTCGACCCCTCGGCCGTACCGGCCGGGACCCCGCTGCGCTACAAGGCCGTCGTCGTCGACTCCGCGGGCCGCACCGCGAGCGCCCGCGCCGAATCCACCGCCGGCCGGGTGCCGCCCGTGGAGGTCCCCACCGCCACCCAGCGCGACTACGCGGTCGTCCACTACCACCGCCCCGACGGCAACTACGCCGACTGGCGGCTCTACGCCTGGGGCGACCTCGCCGACGGCGAGGCCACGCCCTGGCCCGCCGGACACGGCTTCACCGGCCGCGACGCCTACGGGGCCTTCGCCTACGTCCGCCTCAAGCCCGGCGCCTCCTCGATCGGCTACCTCGTCATCGACAAGGACGGCACCAAGGACGTCACCGCCGACCGCACCCTCGACGTGACCCGGACCGGGGAGATCTGGCTGGAGCAGGGCCAGGAGGCCGTCCGCACCGACCGGCCCGCCCAACCGCCGCAGGACCAGGCCAAGGCCGTCCTCCACCTGCAGCGCCCCGACGGCGCGTACGACGGCTGGGGCCTGCACGTGTGGACCGGCGCGGCGAACCCGACCGACTGGTCCAAGCCGCTGATGCCCGCCCGCTTCGACTCCTACGGCGCCGTGTACGAGGTCCCCCTCGCCGCCGGGGCCGGCTCGCTCTCGTACATCCTCCACAAGGGAGACGAGAAGGACCTGCCCGCCGACCAGTCCCTCGACCTGAAGGCCACCGGCCACGAGGTGTGGATGCTGGCTGGCCGGGCCCCCTACCTGCTCCCGCAGCCCGCCGGCTCGGCCGCCGCCCTCGACCTCGGCAAGGCCGAGGCCGTCTGGATCGACCGCGACACCCTCGCCTGGAACGCCCCGGCCGCAGCCGCGTCCGTCCAGCTCCTCGCCTCCGCCGAGGGCACGGTCAAGGCCGAGAACGGCCGCCTGACCGGCGCCGCCACGGCACGGTGGCTGCGCCTGGCCAAGACGCAGCTGACCGACGCCCAGAAGCAGAAGTTCCCGCACCTGGCCTCCTACGCCGCCTACACCGTCGACCCCCGCGACCGCGGCCGCGTCCCCGAGGCCCTCCGCGGCCAGCTCGTCGCGAGCGCCCGCGCCGCCAACGGGGCCGTCCTCGCCGCCACCGGCGTCCAGCTCGCCGGCGTGCTCGACGACCTGTACGCCGCGTCCGCCGCGGGCGCGCCGCTGGGCCCCGTCTTCAAGGACGGCCGCCCCACCCTGTCCGTCTGGGCGCCGACGGCCCGCCGCGTCGACCTCGAACTGGACGGCCGCACCGTGGCGATGCGCCGCGACGACGCCACCGGCGTCTGGTCCGTGCGCGGCGAGCGCTCCTGGAGCGGAAAGCCGTACCGCTACGCCGTGACCGTCTGGGCGCCCTCCACCCGGCAGCTGGTCCGCAACCTCGTCACCGACCCCTACTCCACCGCCCTGACCGCCGACTCCGCGGCCAGCCTCGTCGTCGACCTCGCCGACCCCAAGCTGGCCCCGACCGGCTGGCGGCAGCTGCGCAAGCCCGCGGCCGTCCCCTTCGCCTCGGCGCAGATCCAGGAGCTCCACATCCGCGACTTCTCCGTCGCGGACCCCACCAGCAAGCACCCGGGCCAGTACCTGGCCTTCACCGACACCGACTCCCAGGGCGTACGGCACCTGCGCGACCTGGCCGCCGCAGGCACCTCGTACGTGCACCTCCTGCCGGCCTTCGACTTCGGCACCGTCCCCGAGAAGCCCGCGGACCGCACCGAACCGGCCTGCGACCTGAAGGTCTACGCGCCCGACTCGGAGGCGCAGCAGGCCTGCGTGGCCGCGGCGGCCGCCAAGGACTCGTACAACTGGGGCTACGACCCGCTGCACTACACCGTCCCCGAGGGCAGCTACGCGAGCGATCCGAACGGCACCGCCCGGACGGTCGAGTTCCGCAGGATGGTCCAGGCCCTCAACGGGGCGGGGCTGCGCACGGTGATGGACGTCGTCTACAACCACACGGTCGCCGCGGGACAGGCCGACGGCTCGGTCCTCGACCGGATCGTGCCCGGCTACTACCAGCGCCTGCTGCCCGACGGCAGCACCGCCACCTCCACCTGCTGCGCCAACACCGCGCCCGAGAACGCCATGATGGGCCGCCTCGTCGTGGACTCCGTCGTCACCTGGGCCAAGGAGTACAAGGTCGACGGCTTCCGCTTCGACCTGATGGGCCACCACCCGAAGGCGAACATCCTCGCCGTCCGCAAGGCCCTGGACGCCCTCACCGTCGAGAAGGACGGCGTGGACGGCAAGAAGATCATCCTGTACGGGGAGGGCTGGAACTTCGGGGAGGTCGCGAACGACGCCCGCTTCGTCCAGGCCACGCAGCAGAACATGGCCGGCACCGGCATCGCCACCTTCTCCGACCGGGCCCGCGACGCGGTCCGCGGCGGCGGCCCCTTCGACGAGGACCCCCGCGTCCAGGGCTTCGCCTCCGGGCTGTTCACCGCCCCCAACGGCTCGCCCGCCAACGGCAGCGCCGAGCAGCAGCGGGCCCGCCTGCTGCACGACCAGGACCTGATCAAGGTCGGCCTGTCCGGCAACCTCGCCTCGTACGCCTTCACCGACAGCTCCGGCCGCCGGGTCAAGGGCTCCGAGGTCGACTACAACGGCGCCCCGGCCGGCTACGCGGCCGCCCCCGGCGACGCCCTGGCCTACGCCGACGCCCACGACAACGAAACCCTGGCCGACGCCCTGGCGTACAAGCTCCCGCAGGGCACCGCCGCCGCCGACCGGGCCCGCATGCAGGTCCTGGCCATGGCCGTGCCCGCGCTCTCCCAGGGCCCGGCCCTGTCCCAGGCGGGCACCGACCTGCTCCGCTCCAAGTCGCTCGACCGCAACTCGTACGACAGCGGCGACTGGTTCAACGCCATCCACTGGGACTGCCGGGACGGCAACGGCTTCGGCCGCGGCCTGCCCCCGGCCGGCGACAACCGCTCCAAGTGGGTCTACGCCAAGCCCCTGCTGACCGGGCCGGCCCCGGCCTGCGCCGACATCACGGGAGCCTCGGCCGCCTACCGCGACCTGCTGCGGATCCGGACCACGGAGCCGGCCTTCCGGCTCGCCACGCCCGAGGCGGTCCAGGCCGCGCTGTCCTTCCCGCTGTCGGGGAGGGACGAGACCCCGGGCGTGATCACCATGGCCCTCGGCGACCTGGTGGTCGTCTTCAACGCCACCCCCGAGGCCCGGACCCAGTCCCTGCCCGCCCTCGCCGGTACCGCCTACACCCTGCACCCGGTGCAGGCGGCCGGCTCCGACCCCGTGGCCCGGCAGGCCGCGTACGACGTGACGACAGGAGCCTTCACGACCCCGGCCCGCACGGTCGCGGTCTTCACACGACGCTGAGCCGGTCGAGCCGCTTCTCCAGCAGGATCACCCCGTAGACGCGGCCGTCCTTGCCCTCCTTGTGGGGGAACTCCCCGACCACCCGGTAGCCCGCACCCTGGTAGTACGCGAGCAGCCGGGGGTTGGTGGAGACGCAGTCCAGCCGCGCCCGCGGCAGTCCGGAACCGGCGATCCGCCGCTCGGCGTGTTCGAGCATCCGCCGGCCGGTCCCCGAGGGCGCGGTCTTGCGTTCCACCATCAGCCGGTGCACGTAGCCGGCGACCGGGGGCTGCACGCCCCAGGCCTCCTCGTCCGACCACCACAGCTCGTAGGCCCCGATGATCCGCCCCTCGGCGTCACCGGCCAGCCACACCTCGCCCTCGCGCATCTTCGCCGCGAAGTGCGCGACGTCCTTCTCCCCGGGCTTCCACTGCTCGATCCCGTGCTTCTGCATCCACCGGGCGGCCCGGTCGTACAGCGCCACCAGGGCCGCGGCGTCCTTCTCCACCGCCCGCCGGAACAGGATCCCCTCGTCATTGTTCACGCGCGTATTATCACGCGATGATCATCTCGGGCCGGGCAGTGCCGGCTCGGCGGGGCCCGTGTCCGCGTCCGCGGGCTCTGTCTTTGCGGGGCCTGCGTTCGCGGGGCCTGCATCCGCGGGTTCCGTGGCCGAGGCGTCCGTGTCCGCGGGCTGCGGGTCCGCCTCGCCCGGGACCAGGCCCACCAGCCGGCCCACCAGCTCGCCGAACGGCCCGTCGGCCGGCTCGTCCGCGAGGATCCGCACCAGGATCCCGGCCATCTCCGCGTCGTACGCCGCACTCACGGCGGCCAGCGCCGCGAAGTCGTGCACCAGCTGCAACTCCAGCTCGGACCGCGGGATCTCCCGCCCCTCCAGCCAGATCAGCGCCGTGGACTCGGCCAGCGACACCCACGAGCGCACCACCAGCCGCAGCCGCGCCGGCGGCTTCTCGATGCCGAGGTGGCGCAGGATCTCCTCGTACGCGGCCTGCCGGACCTCGTCGATCATCTGGTTGGTCCGCGTCGAGCCGACGGCCGGCCCGCCCCGCATCAGCGCCGAGAAACCGGGCCCGTGGTCGTCGACGAACGCGAAGAACCGGCCCATCACCCGCAGCAGCCGGGCCCCGAGCGGGCCCTGCTGCGGCTCCACGAACCGCTGCGCCAACTCGTCGGCCGCCCGCCGCAGCGCGGCCTCGTACAGGCTCAACTTGCCGGGAAAGTAGTGGTAGACGAGCGGCCTGGATATGCCCGCGGCCGCCGCGATCTCATCGATCGACACGTCCTCGGGCGACCTGTTGCTGAACAGCTCCAGGGCCACCCCGATCAGCTGCTGCCGCCGCTCCTCGACACCCATCCTGCGCCGCACCCCGGTTGTCATGCGGAACACCCTACTGGCCGGGCAGCGGCAGGCTGCGCCGGTCAGAGGTCCAGGACCAGCCGGTCGCCCTTGGCCCGCGAGACGCACAGGAGCATGGACTCCTCCCGCTCCCGGTCCGTGAGAAGCCCGTCCCGGTGGTCCACCTCGCCGGCCAGCACCCGGTGTTGGCAGGTGCCGCAGAAGCCCTGCTCACAGGAGTACGGGGTGTCCGGCAGCTCCCGGCGGACGGCGGCCAGGGCCGATTCGCCGGGCGCGACCTCGACGGCGCGGCCCGAGCGGTGGAGTTCGACCGTGAAGGACCGGTCCGCTGCGGTGACGGCGGAGGAGGACGCCGGAGCGAACCGCTCCAGGCGCACCGCCCCCGGGTCCGGGGCGGCGGCCAGCACCGCGGCCATCAGCGGCTCGGGGCCGCAGGCGTAGACGAGGGTGCCCGGGCCGGCGCCCGCCGACAGCGCGGCCAGGTCGGGCAGCCCCGCCTCGTCCTCGGGGACGAGGGTGACGCGGTCGCCGTAGCCGGCCAGCTCGGGCAGGAACGGCATCGAGGCCAGGGAGCGGCCCCCGTACAGGAGCGTCCACTGCGCGCGGGAGGCGGTGGCCGCGCGCAGCATCGGCAGGAGCGGGGTGATGCCGATGCCGCCCGCGACGAAGACGTACGAGGGGGCCGGCTCCAGCGCGAAGCGGTTGCGCGGCGGGCGCAGTTCCAGCTCCGCGCCCTCCACCAGCCGGTCGTGCACCTCGCGGGAGCCGCCGCGGCCGTCCTCGACGAGGCGGACCGCGATCGTGTACCGGCCCGCGTCCGCCGGGTCCCCGCACAGCGAGTACTGCCGTACCAGCCCGGACGGCAGCCGGACGTCCACGTGCGCGCCCGGCGTCCAGGCGGGCAGCTCCGGGGACTCCACGGTCAGCTGCACCACGCCCCGGGCCGGCTCCGTACGGGAGACGACCAGGGTGCGCAGCCAGCGGCGCGGCGAGTATCCCGAGACGGGGGTCTCCAGGGCCGGGAGCGGCCACAGGGGCGAGCGGGAGATCCGCCGCCGCAGGGCGCGGCGGGTCGCCCAAGCGGCGCCGGCCAGCACGGCTGCCGCGGCGGCCTTGGTCGTTGCGGCGCGGTTCACGGGCGGGCACCGCCGTTCGCGCCGGGGGAGGAGGCCAGGTAGGCGGCGGCCTGGGCGGTGGAGCCCTCCTGGGACGGGTGGTACGTACGGGAGAGGTAGGTCGGGATCGACTTGAGCATGGCACCCGTGGAGGGCAGGACGCCCTGCTGCCCGGCGCGGAAGAACTGGCCCAGCGAGGCCCTGCCGTCCACCAGCTGCGGGTCGTTCTCCATGAAGAAGCGGGCGCCGCGCTGCCACAGGAACACCAGCGCCGCGAAGGCGGTGGCCCAGGTGCGGGCGCGGCGGCGATAGCTGCCGTCCACGTGCATGAACAGGTCGAAGGCCACCGCGCGGTGCTCGACCTCCTCCGCGCCGTGCCAGCGCAGCAGATCGAGCATCACGGGGTCCGCGCCGCGCCGGTCCAGCTCCTCGGCGTTCAGGACCCAGTTGCCCAGGAAGGCGGTGTAGTGCTCGATCGCCGCGATCATGGCGACGCGCTCCATGAGCCACCAGTGGCGGGCCCTGCCGGGCGGAAGGGTCCGGTCGCCGAGCAGTTTCTCGAAGAGCCAGTCCACCTGGGCGGTGTAGGGGGTCGGGTCCAGGCCGAGGCGCTTGAGGTGCGGGAGGACGTCGTCGTGGGCGGCGGCGTGCATGGCCTCCTGGCCGATGAACCCGATGACGTCCGCGCGCAGCCGCTCGTCCTCGATGTACGGGAGCACCTGCTTGTAGACGTGGACGAACCAGCGCTCGCCCGCGGGCAGGAGCAGGTGCAGCACGTTGATCGTGTGGGTGGCGAAGGGGTCGCCGGGCAGCCAGTGGAGCGGGGTGTCCTCCCAGCCGAAGGACACGTTCCGTGCCTTGAGCTCTATGTGTTCCGACGCCACGGGGACGGGGGCGGGGGCGTGGGCGCGGGCGGCAGCGTGGGTGGCGGCTCGGGCGGCGGCAGGCGGCCTATTAGACATGGCGTCAATGTACTGAGAGGTGCCGGGGAGGAAAACCCCTCTGTCGGGACTTCCTGAGCCGGCCGGAGCGTTGATCGAACCGAGCGGCCCGGACTCATCGGGCCTTCAGCCAGGGGGAGTTCCGATGGCAGACGTGCAGGCGCGGGTCGAGGGCATCCTGCGGGCCGCCGTCGATGACGGGCGGGAATCCGCGGTGCAGGTGGCGGCGTACCTGCACGGCGAGCTGATCGTGGACGCGTACGCCGGTACGTACGAGGGTGAGGGGGGCGGCCGTCCGGTGGACGCGGACTCCCTCCGTCCGGTGGACGCGGACTCCCTCCGTCCGGTGGACTCGGACTCCCTCTTCCACAGCTATTCCACCGGCAAGGGTGTCGCCGCGACCCTGGTCCACGTCCTGGTCGAGCGCGGGCTTCTGGACCTGGACACCCCGATCGCCGAGCACTGGCCCGAGTTCGCCGCCCACGGCAAGGGCGGGGCCACCCTCCGCGATGCGCTGACCCACCGGATCGGCATCCCGCAGCTGCCGTCCGGCCTCACCCCGCAGGAGCTGTGCGACTGGGACGGCATGTGCGCGCTGGTCGCCGGCCAGGGGCCCCTGTGGGAGCCGGGCACCGCCACCGGGTACCACGGCTGGAGCTACGCCTGGATCGTCGGCGAGACCGTGCGCCGCGCCACCGGCCTCACCGTCTCCGAAGCCCTGCGCCGCCACGTCGCCGAGCCGCTCGGCGTCGCCGACTCGCTCCTGTTCGGCGTGCCCGCCGGCCAGGTGCACCGCGTGGTGCCGCTGCTGCCGGGCAGTTGGGACGCGATGCTGGCCGGGCTGCCCGCGGACGCGCCGCTGCTGACGGCGGTGCCGAACCGCTCGGTGTGGCCCGCCGCCGAGCTCGCCAACCGGCCCGCGTACCTGGCCGCGGACGTCCCGGCCGGCGGGACCATGACCGCGCGGGCTGCCGCCCGGATGTACGCGGCGCTGCTCGGGGAGGTCGACGGGGTCCGGCTCCTGCCGGCCGAGCGCCTGCCGCTGCTGTACGGCCTCCAGACGGCGGAGTTGGACCGGGTCCTGGGTGTCCCGGCCCCGAAGGGCCTGGGCTACTTCCTCGGCCTGGCCGAGTCGGGCCGCGAGCCCACCGCCTTCGGCCACCAGGGCAGCGGCGGCAGCCTCGCCTTCGCCGATCCGCGCCGCGGCCTGGCCTTCGCCTTCACCCACAGCCGGCTCACCCTCGGCGGCGCCGACAGCGCCTCGATGCGCGCGGCGGCCGCCATCCGGGAGGCCGTGGAGGGCTGAGCGGGTGCCCTCCTTGATGGTGTGATGCAGGTCACATTTCGAAATACCTGCGCGGCGCAGGGGAATCCCGTAGTCTTCTGCGTGGCGAAGCAATTGCGTCGCGCAGAAGACCGACCGCGGATCTCCAGGGGGAACCATGCTCACCATCGCCGTCACCGGAGCCACCGGCGCCCAGGGCGGGGCCACCGCTCGCGCCCTGATCGCCGCCGGACACCGCGTCCGGGTTCTGACCCGGCAGCCGGACGCGCCTGCGGCCGATGCCCTGCGGCGCCTCGGGGCCGAGGTGCTCCGCGCCGACTTCGACGACCGGGGCTCGCTCGACGGCGCGCTCGCCGGGGCGGACTCGCTCTTCGCGGTCACCACCCCGTTCGGCACCGATGTCGACACCGAGGTCCGGCAGGGTGTGTCCCTCGTCGATGCCGCGGCCGGCGCGCGCGTCGGGCACGTCGTGTTCACCTCCGCCGCGCATGCGGACCGCGCGACCGGCGTCCCGCACTACGACAGCAAGTACGCCATCGAGCAGCACCTGCAGGCGTCGGGCGTGCCCTGGACCGTGATCGCCCCGGCGGCGTTCATGGACAACTACACCGGCGGCTGGACGCTCGACGGACTGCGCGAGGGTGCGTTCGCCTGGCCCATGCCCGCGGACGTCCCGCTCACCCTCATACCCGCCGTCGACATCGGCGCGTTCGCCGCCCTGGCCCTCCAGCGCCGCGACGAGTTCGTCGGCCGCCGCATCGACATCGCCTCCGACGAGCTCACCGCCGCCGGCATGGCGGAGGTCCTCGCGGGCGCCGCCGGGCGTCCGATCGTCCACCGCGAAGTGCCCCTGGCCCACGTCCGGAACTTCTCCGACGATCTCGCCGCCATGTTCGAGTACTTCACCACCCGCGGCCTCACCGTGGACACCGCCGCGCTGCGCCGCGACTTCCCCGAGGTCGGCTGGCACACCTTCGCCGACTGGGCCGCCGCCCAGGACTGGCCCGCCCTGCTGGCCGCCGTACCCGCCCCCGCCCACCGCTGAGGAGCACTTCCGTGAAACCCATCGGCTACTGGCTCAACCGCACCGACCAGGCCCTCACCCACTCCATGGGCGAGATGCTCGGACGGTTCGGCCTCACGCGCACCGCCTGGCAGGTCCTCAACGTCGTCCGGGACGCACCCGATACCGCCGCAGACAGCGATGTGCGAGCCGCACTGGCCGCCAATGCCGATGTTGCCGTGCTGGATGCCGCCATCCGCAGCGTCCTGGCCGACGGCTGGGCGGAGCGGCCTGCGCCGGGGCGGCTCGCCCTCACCTCCGGCGGGATCCGGCGGCTGGGCGAAGTCGCCGAGTGCGTCGATGCGTTCCGCGAGCAGTGCACGGCCGGGATCTCCCCCGAGGAGTACCGGACGGCCGTGCTCGTGCTGGAGCGGATGACGCGGAACCTGGAGGCTAGCCCCGGCCCAATACCCCGGCCTTCGTCCCGTCCGTGAGCTTGCCCGACAGCTCGACCTGGGCTCCCGCCGGCGCCTTCACCGCCAGCCGGTTGCCCGTCGCAGCCCCGCTCACGCCGCCGCCCGTCGCCGACAGCGACGCGAACTGCGCACTGCCCGCCGCCAGGACGTACCACTGGCCCGCCTTCGACTTCCACAGGACACCCGCCAGGACCCGCGGCTCCCGCGGCCCGCAGGCCGGCGAGCCCTCCGCCTGGGCGGCCTGCGCCGCCCACGGGGAGCCGGGCGTCAGGAACTGGGCCTGCACCCGGTCCTGCACGCCCGCCCAGGTCTCGGCCCGGCTGCACAGCCAGGTCGCCGTGCCGTCGCCCTCGGGCAGGGTCTGCTTGGCGTAGGTCCAGGCGTTGACGCTGCGGACGCCGTGGGAGCGGACCGAGGCCAGCAGGCACGCGGTGCGCGACCAGTCGCCCAGCTCGGCGCCCTCCGTCACGTCGCGCTCCGAGCCCGGGGCGCCCGAGGTCAGCCGGGCCGCGGTCAGCTCGCCGAGGTCCGTGACCAGGCGGGTGGTGCCGTCGCCGGTCAGCGCCAGGGCGTTCCAGCCGGTGCAGTTGCCGCCGGGCGCGGGGCTGAGCACCGGCGGGGTGACCCCGTCCGGGCCCAGCTTCAGCGTGGTCGGGGTCTCCCCGGGCTTGAGCAGGTCCCGGGACGCGGCGCCGGTCACCCACGGGGCGGTCAGGTAGCGGACGTTGCCGTCGACGCGGCTCAGCACCAGTGCGGTGGCGGACTCGGCCGAGGCGCCGTCGGTGCGGGCGAAGTCGAGGGCGGCGACCGAGGTGCCGTCGCGGGGTTCGGCGTACCGCACGATGCGCAGGCCGTCGTACAGCAGGACCACGACCGCCTGGTCGACGGTGCCGGCGAACAGCAGCTGCGGCGGGCCCATCGGCGGCCCCGGCGGGGTGCCGGGGGTGGCGGAGGCGACGACGGACTTGCCGGGCCGGGCCCACACGGCAAGCGCCCGGCGCAGCAGGGCGGTGTCCTCGGCGCGGTCGCCGCGGGCGGGCCAGGTGGAGAAGCCCGTACGGGAGGAGGTGCGCCACAGCGTGGGCTGGACCCGGATCAGCTTGCCGGGGTCCAGGGCCTGCTCCGATGCCAAGTTCCGCGCGTACGGCGGGGCCGCGGCACCGTCCCCGCCCCAGCCGTCGCCCGGCAGGGCGAGCAGCGCCCCGCACACGGCCAGCGCCGCGCCGGCGGCCAGTGCGGCCCGCGCGAAACGGCGCCGGCGCAGCAGGTCGGTGGGGCGGGCCTGGAGGACGCACGGGTCGAACTCGGGGGAGGTGAACAGGGAGTCGTGCACGGGATCGCCGGATTCCGCGACGGCTGCGGCCGGGTTGGCGACCCCGGCCTCGGTGAGCACCCGGAGGACCTCCGGCTCCGGCAGGCGCTCCAGGGCCCGCAGTACGCAGGCCGCCCGGCCGGGTCCGTCGAGCGTGGCCAGCCACTGGTCCAGGGCCAGTTCCTCGGCCCCGCCCGAGCGCGGGAACAGCCGCAGCCCCCACACCTGCGGCAGCAGTGCGGGCAGCTGGGACCGCTTCGGCCGGGCCCGGAAGCTCAGCGGGACCCCGGCTTCCAGGGCCGAGCGCAGCACGCGCAGCCGGACGTAGGCGTACCCCGCGTCGCCGGTCGCCCCGCGCTGGCCGGGCAGGCCCCCCTGCGCGGCCCCGCCACCGGAGCGCCGGCCGCGCGGCAGGGCCCGCTGGGCCATCGCGTGGGCGGTGAGCACCCGCCGGTGGCGGCCCAGGGAGGGCGGCAGCACCAGGTAGGCGAGCCGCACCAGCCGCGGGTAGTGCTCGACGATGGCGGCCTCGGCCTGCTCGACGTCGGGCGGCACGGGAGACGGGAGGCGGGTGGCGGTGTCCGGCGCAGTCACGTTCAGCAGAACGAGCGAATCGCCGGACGGTCACCGCCCGCGGCTCACACCTTCGGGTCGTCTCCCGCCGCGGGGCGCGGGGCGCGACGGGGTGCGGGGCCCTGCCCGGGGCCCCGCCGGAGGTGCTGCGGCCCAGGTCAGGGCGTCATGCCCGCATGCCGTCGGGCGGTCACGCCGTGAGGCGGGCGCGCAGGGCGTCGACCGTCTCGTCGGAGACGCCGAGCCCCTCGCGGACGTACTTCTCCATCGAGCCGTAGCGGGTGCGGACCTCCTCGAGCGCGGCCTCCAGGTACACGGGGAAGACCCCGATCAGCCCGAGCGCGATGTCCGGGTTCCCGCCGGCCATCGTGAAGCCCTCGATCATCCGCGCGAAGGCCTGCTTCACCGCCGGGTTCACCGACAGGTATTCGGCCATCAGGGTGTCCTCGTCCGCGCCGAGCAGCGCCAGGACGACGGTGGCGCCCCATCCCGTGCGGTCCTTGCCGGCCGTGCAGTGGAAGAGCAGCGGGCCCGCCTCGGGGTCGGCGAGCTCGGTGAGCAGCAGGCGGTACCCGGCCTGCGCGGAGGCGGTGTTCACGAACGACCGGTAGGTGTCGGCGAACAGGGCCTGGACCTTGCCGCCGCCGAGGTGCTCCTCCGCCACGGCCGGGTCGGACAGCAGGTCCTTGAGCTGGGTGGCGGCCGGGATCTGCCCGGCGTTCAGCTTGTCGGCCAGCACGTCGCTGATCAGCAGGCGCACATCGGCGGGTATCCGGTCCGGGTGGGCGGCGCGCTCGGCGGCGGTGCGGAAGTCGATGACCGTGCGCAGGCCGAGCGCGGCCACCGCCGGGTCGGTGTCGACGTCGAGGCGGTCGAGCTGGCCGGAGCGCAGGACCAGGCCGTGGCGGACGGTCCGGCCGCCGGCGAGCGGGGTGCCGCCGAGGTCGCGGAGATTGGCGACGGTGGTGGAGGGGGTGGCGGTGGCGGTCATCGTGGCGGCTCCAGCAGTCCAGAGTGCAGGTTCATCCGATTTTCGGACGATTTGGGCGGGATAGGTAATCGAAGACCAGCGAGAGCCCCACCCCCACGCCGAGGGCCGCAAGGTGCCCGGCGTCCGTGAACGTGCGCCCCCGCCGCAGCAGCGGCTGCGCGGCGACGGCCAGCAGCCCCGCCCGCGCGGCCGTGCGGACCGGGCCGCGGGGCAGCGCCGAGGTCAGCGCCCCGAGCACCGCGTTGAACCCGTAGCTGGTCCCCACGTCCAGGGCCCGCCGGGTCTCGCGGCCGGCCCTCCCGTACAGCGCCCCCTATACGAGCAGCGTCGCCGTGACGTGCCCGAACAGGAACACCGCGGCCGTCCACCAGGCGCCGTGGGCGTACTCCGCGTACCCGAGCACCGCGACCAGCAGCAGCGCGTACGGCAGCGGCATGGGCTCCTCGACGACGAAGGCGCTGCTCAGCAGCGTCTCCCAGCGCCCGGCGGCCAGGTTGTCGACGTTCGTCGAGCAGCCGCGCAGCACCCGGTCCCGCCGGTCCGCGCCCAGTCCCTCCAGGGCGTACGCCCCGAGCTGGACCCCTCCCGCGTACACCGCGCCGGCTATCGGCGGCGGCCATGGCAATGGCTTCACCCGACCATGATCGGATACGGCCCTGCGGCGGACGGAGCCGGGTCGCCCGTGTGGGAGCATGTTCCGGCCATGTCAGGAGATCCCGCGCCGCTGCGCGCCACACGGGCCGCGATGTTCGCGGCGGTGTGTACGGCGTTGGGCGCTGCGGGGCATTCGTACATGTCCGGTACGGATATCCCTGCGATGGGCCTTTTGGGTGCCTTTGTCGTGACCGGCGGGCTCGCCTGGCTCGGCGCCGGCCGCCGCAGGGGCCCCGTGGGGATCAGCGCGGCCCTCCTTGCCGTGCAGGGCGTCCTGCACCTCCTCTTCTCCGGCAGCCGGGCCGGCCGCCCCGCCGGACGGGAGGCCGTCGGCCATGCCGTACGGCACCTGGCCGGGCCGATGCCCGGCCACCACCATGTCCAGGGCATGTCCATGCCCGCCGCCCTGCCGGAGACGGCGTCCGCGCCGATGCCGGGCATGGGCGGTATGGGCGGCATGGATGGCATGGACGGCATGAGCACCCTGGGCGACACGGCCGCGATGGCCGGACACGGCGGGCTCGGCATGATCGCCGCCCACGTGCTCGCCGCGCTCTTCTGCGCCGCCTGGCTCGCCCGGGGCGAGGCCGCCGTCTTCCGGCTCGCCGCGACCGCCGGCGCCACCGCCCTGCCGGCGGCCCGGCCGCTCGCCCGCGCGCTCGCCCTGCTGCGGGCCCGCGCGGGCGACGTTCCGCAGCCTCCCGCGCACCGGCCCGCGTACCCGCGGCCGCGCAGGCTGCGCGGGGCCGTGCACGCCCACGCCCTGGTGCGCCGCGGCCCGCCGCTCCGGCTGAACACCCGCGCCACGGCCCCCGGCCGTCCTGCCTGCGCCTGACCGACCGGCGCACCTCCCGTCGCGGTGAGGAGGCGAGGCCCGGGGCCGGTTCACCCCTGTCTTCGCCAACCCCTAGGACCACCATGTCTCTTGACGAGGCCCAGGGCGCCCCCAGCCGGGACGCCGACACACCCGTGGCAGTCGAAGCCACCCCTGCATCCGCATCCGTCTCCGCGTCCTCGCCCACGTCCGCGCCTGCCCGACCCGGCGCCTGGGCGGCGCTGCGGCCGCTGCTGCTGCGCATGCACTTCTACGCAGGGATCCTGATAGCCCCCCTGCTCTTCCTGGCCGCGGCCACCGGCCTGCTCTACGCCGGCTCCTGGCAGGCCGAGAAGATCATCTACTCCGACGAGCTGACCGTCTCCCACGTCGGGGACCACGAGCTCACGCTCGCCGACCAGGTCGCGGCGGCCCGGCGCGCCGAGCCCTCCGGCAAGGTCGTCGGTGTGTGGCCCGCCCCTGACGCGGAGGCGACCACCCGCGTCATCATGGAGGTTCCGGGCCTCGAAGAGGGCAAGAACCGCACCGTGTTCGTGGACCCGTACACGGCCGAGGTCAACGGCACGCTGACCACCTCCGGCGACGCGCTGCCGCTGCGCGCCTGGCTCAGCGAGTTCCACTCCAACCTCCAGCTGGGCGAGTTCGGCCGGAACTACAGCGAACTCGCCGCGAGCTGGCTGTGGGTGGTCGCCCTCGGCGGCCTCGCCCTGTGGATCGGCCGGCGCCGCTCCCGCAAGGCGCAGCTGGTCCTGCCCGACCGCAAGGCCACGGGCCGCCGCAGGACGCTCTCCTGGCACGGCGCGGTGGGCCTGTGGGCCGTCACCGGTCTCGTCGCGCTCTCCGCCACCGGCCTGACCTGGTCGAAGTACGCCGGTGAGAACATCGGGCAGCTCCAGGACCGCCTGGGCGGCGCCACCCCGTCCGTCTCCGCCAAGCTCGCCGCCGGCTCGGACGCGGCGGGTGGCGGTGACGAGCATGCGGGCCACGTGATGACCGAGGGCATGGAGATGCCCCCGCCGGCGCCGACCGCCGACATCGGCATCGACGCGGCCGTGGCCGCCGCGCACCGCGTTGGTATCAGCGAGACCCTGCAGGTCACGCTGCCGGCCAAGGGCAAGGGCTACGTCATCAAGGAGAAGGACCGGCAGTTCCCCGTCCACCTCGACTCCGTCGCCGTCGACCCCGCCGACGGCCGGGTCATCGACGTGCTGCGGTTCTCCGACTACCCCGTCCTCGCCAAGCTGACCCGCTTCGGCATCGACCTGCACATGGGGTTGACCTTCGGTCTCGTCAACCAGATCGCCCTGGCGGCCTTGGCCGTGGCGCTGATGTTCCTGGTGTTCTGGGGCTACCGGATGTGGTGGCTGCGGCGGCCCACCAAGGAGCGGAGGGTCTCGGTCGGGCGGGTCCAGCCGCGGGGGGCTTGGCGGAAGGTGCCGGTGGGGGTGCTGGTTCCGCTTGCCGGCGTGACCGTTGTGGTGGGGTGGTTCGTGCCGCTGCTCGGCCTCAGCCTTCTGGTTTTCCTCGTGGTTGATGTGGCGCTCGGCGTGGTTGCGGGGCGGCGGGCCAAGGCCGCTGCCGCCGCCGCGTAGCCGTCCCGTCTCCGGAACGGCCGGTGGGCCCGTACTCCTGTGTGGAGTACGGGCCCACCGTTGCGCGTGGGGGTTCGGTTGCCCTGCGGGGCTTTCCCCCACCCCGCCCTTTCACCGTTTCCTGGGCTCCGCCCAGACCCGTTGCGCTCAAACGCCGCGCGGGCTGGAGTGAGCCGCGCGGGCTGGAGGGGGGCCGTGGGGGCTGGCGGTGGGCGGGGCGGGGTGGTTCAGGGGGCGTACTTGTAGCCCACTCGGCGGACCGTTTGGATTGCGCCTCGGTGGGCCGTGCCCAGCTTTCGGCGGAGGCGGGCCACGTGGACGTCGACGGTCCGGCCGTCGCCGACGTGGCCGTAGCCCCACACCGTGGTGACCAGCTGGTCCCGGCTGTGCACCCGGTGCGGGTGGGCCACCAGGTGGGCCAGCAGCTCGAACTCCAGGTACGTGAGGTCCAGTACCCGGCCGTCGACCTCGGCGGTGCGCTGCGCGGCGTCGATGCGGACCAGGGTGTCACCGGTGGTGGTGGACGCCGCGGGGGGCGGGGTGGGAACGGACTGCGGGGCGAAGGCGATCGGCTGCTGGTCGGCGGGGACGAGGACCAGGTAGCCGACCATCGGCGGCTGGCCCGGAAGCGCCGGCAGGGAGTGCTGCGGCGCCGGCAGCCAGGTGGCGCCGGGCGGCAGCAGGTCGGCGACCCGGGCGACCTCGTCCGGGGCGACGGCGCGCAGCCGGTGGCGCGGACTGGAGGGGAAGGGCAGGGGTGCGGTCGCAGCGGTGGCGGCGGACGTCAGGGAACGGGTCTGAGACATGAGTGGTCAGCTCTTTCACGCGGAGTGGTCGGCAGGAGACGTGCGTACGTCGTCGATGCACCGCGCAGACCGAAGGCCTCGGGGAAGGTCGGGTCGAGTCCCGGGAGGCTTTAGAGGGCCGGCGCGTTCGTCGCGCGGCAACACTCCCGGTCGAAGTCGTGATCCTGACGGGACGGCCAGAACGGCTCGAGGTCGCTGCGACCGGTCGAGGTGTGCGAATGGCTGGCCATGGGCCCATTGAAGCAGACGAGTGCCGCCCCCGGCAGACCCTGTCTCACCTGGTGGATCGGAATCTCATATTCAGGGGAAAGGATACGCCAACGCCCGCCGGACCCGGGGGGCTCGGCGGGCGTTGGCGGGTGTCGTCAGGCCGGGTCAGACCAGACCGTCCTTCTCCAGGCCGGTGCAGCAGGTGTCCGTGATCAGACGGGTCACCACGTACGGGTCCACGTTGGCGTTCGGACGGCGGTCCTCGATGTAGCCCTTGCCGTCCTTCTCCACCTGCCACGGGATGCGGACCGAGGCGCCGCGGTCGGAGACGCCGTAGCTGAACTCGTTCCAGGGGGCGGTCTCGTGCAGACCCGTCAGGCGCTCGTCGATGCCCGCGCCGTAGTGCTTGACGTGGTCCAGCGGCTTGCTGCCCTCGCCCAGCGCCTCGCACGCGGAGATGATCGCGCGGTAGTCCTCGCGCATCGCCTTCGTGGAGAAGTTGGTGTGCGCGCCCGCGCCGTTCCAGTCGCCCTTGACCGGCTTCGGGTTCAGCGTCGCGGAGACGTTGAAGTCCTCGGCGGTGCGGTACAGCAGCCAGCGCGCGACCCACAGCTGGTCCGCGACCTCCAGCGGGCCGAGCGGGCCCACCTGGAACTCCCACTGGCCGGGCATGACCTCGGCGTTGATGCCGGAGATGTCCAGGCCCGCGGCCAGGCAGTGGTCGAGGTGCTTCTCGACGATCTCGCGGCCGAAGATCTCGTCCGAGCCGACACCGCAGTAGTAGCCGCCCTGCGCCGCCGGGAAGCCGCCGACCGGGAAGCCCAGCGGGCGCTGGCCGTCGAAGAAGGTGTACTCCTGCTCGATGCCGAAGATCGGCTCCTGCCCGGCGAACTTCTCGGCGACCGGCCGCAGCAGCGCGCGGGTGTTCGACTCGTGCGGGGTCATGTCGATGTTCAGGACCTCGCACAGCACGAGCAGGTTGTTCCCGCCGCGGATCGGGTCCGGGCAGGAGAACACCGGCTGCAGGACGCGGTCGGAGGCGTGCCCCTCGGCCTGGTTGGTGCTCGAACCGTCGAAGCCCCAGATCGGCAGGTCGGCGCCGTCGGCGAGGATCTTCGTCTTGGAGCGCAGCTTGGCCGTCGGCTCGGTGCCGTCGATCCAGATGTACTCAGCCTTGTAGCTCACGGGCCCCATCCTTCGATGCGTCGCGCCGCGCCGCGCAGGCTCTGCGGATGCTGCGGTGGGCGGTGCTGCGGTGTAGTCCGCAGCGTGCCCCGTGGCGATTTCTCATCCGTTGCCCGTGTGTGAACCCCGTGTTACCGGGGTTTACTCCGCAGCTCGGGTGGCTTGTGCGGGTCGGTGTCAGCACGCCCGTCCGAGTCGGGCAGACTGACATGGTGAGCATTTCGTACGATTTGAGTTCCGTCGGGGATGCTGCGGAATTCTCCCCTCCGCCCGCCCGTCCCCGCGTCGGCCTGCTGGGCACCGGCCCCTGGGCCCGCCGTACGCACGCGCCCGCCCTGGCCGCCCACGCCGGAACCGAGTTCGCCGGGGTCTGGGGCCGCCGGCCCGAGGCCGCGGCCGAGCTGGCCGCGGAGTACGGCGTGAAGGTGTACGACGATCCGGACGCGCTGTTCGCCGACTGCGACGTGGCCGCCTTCGCCCTCCCGCCCGACGTGCAGGCCCTGCTCGCCGTCCGCGCCGCCGCCGCCGGCTGCGGGCTCCTGCTCGACAAGCCCGTCGCCACCACCGTCGGGGACGCCCGCGCCGTCGCCGACGCCGCCGAACGCCACGGCGTCGCCTCCGTCGTCTTCCTCACCCTCCGCTTCGCCGAGCCGGCCGCGGCCTGGGTCGAGGAGCAGGCCGGCCGCTCCGGCTGGTTCAGCGCGAGTGCCCACTGGCTCGGTGCCGTCTTCCCGCCCGACGGCGCGCCCAGCGCGTACGCCGACTCGCCCTGGCGCAAGGCCAAGGGCGGCCTCTGGGACGTCGGTCCCCACGCCCTGTCCGTCCTGATCCCGGTCCTCGGCGAGGTCACCTCCGTCACCGCCGCCCGGGGGCCGTCCGACATGGTCCAGCTGGCCCTGCGCCACACCTCGGGCGCGGCCAGCACCGCCGTGCTCAGTCTGGGCGCGCCCGTCGCGGCGGCCGGGGTGGGCCTCGAGGTGCGCGGGGCCGAGGGCGTCTTCTCGCTGCCCAACTGGACCGACGTACCGCGTGCGTACGGACGTGCGCTGGACGCGCTGCTCACCGCCGTCCGCACCGGGGTGCCGGACGCGCGCGACGCGCGGTTCGCGGCGCGGCTGACGGAGATCCTGGCGCAGGCTGAGGCGCAGCTGCCGGTCTGAGCGGGCCCGCGGCGTGGCGGGGCGTCAGGTCAGGACGACGACCTGGTGCATGCCCTTGATCGCGTGCGGGAGTCCGGTGACGTCGTCCGGGACGAAGCAGAGCAGGACGTACGTGCCCGGCGGCAGGTTCCGCGTCTCCAGCAGCACGGAGCGGCCGGGGGAGACGATGCCGGCGCCGACGGGCCGCCCGGTGTAGG
Source organism: Streptomyces sp. NPDC046876 (assembly GCF_040645035.1). Taxonomy (NCBI): domain Bacteria; kingdom Bacillati; phylum Actinomycetota; class Actinomycetes; order Kitasatosporales; family Streptomycetaceae; genus Streptomyces; species Streptomyces sp. NPDC046876. Next base: position 93,188 of record NZ_JBEYXK010000012.1, read on the forward strand.
GCAGCGGGCCGGGCGCGGCGCGGTCGAAGACGGCCTGGATCTGCGCGTCCGTGGTCCCGGGTGCGACGGGCTGCAGTGCCATCTCGTGCAGCTCGTCCGAGGCGTTGTGCACCAGGATGCTGTCCCCGGCCCGGTCCAGGCCGTGGACCTCGAAGCGGGGGCCGTCCGCGGTGTCCCGTTCGAGCACGAGGCTGCCGGCGACACCCGCCGGGCCGTCCGCGCTGATCGGGCTGCCCGTGCCGATCGTGCCGTCGGGGGCTTCGTACGTCCGGCCGCCGTACAGCCGGAGCGTGCGGGTGACCGGATGCGCCGGGTCCGCGAGGAAGGCACTGAAGTCCAGCAGGACGACCTCGCCCGCGCCGACCGGGGTCGTGAAGGTCTCCGCCACCGACGGGGTGACCTGGGCCCCGCCGAACAGCTCCGCCCGGTCGCGTACCGCGGCGATGCCCTCGGCCGTGGGAACGGGCTGGTGGCTGACGGCCTTGGCGAGGTCGGCCAGTACCTGGTCCGCGCTCACGCCCGGGTGCGGCCGGAAGGCTTGCAGGAGGTGCCCGTTCGGGTCGTCGGTCGTGACGCGGAAGGACACCAGGCCCGCCCGTGCGGACAGCGGCGCCTTGATGCCGGACGCGGTGACCTTCACGTCGACGGGGACCGGCGCCCACCGGCCGAGGTCCGCGCCACCGGTGGCGGCGGCGCTGTCGGCTGCCGTGCCGGCTGCGGTCCCGGCGGCAGCCGGACCGCCGAGGGAGGCGGCGAGAACGAGCGCGGTCAAGGCAGCCGCGGCGCGCGGCCCGTGCTTGAGCAGTGCGGTACGCATGGGTCTCCTGTTCGTGGAACGGGCCCCCCGGACCAGGCCAGCGCCTTCGAAAGCCCGGGCGGCGACAGCCACGCACACTACGGTCCCGATCGAAACGGCCTGCCGGAAAAGTGACTTATTTCAGAACGGCGTTGGCGACGATGATGACCAGGCCGATGGTGGCGTCCGCGAGCCCGATGAGCAGGGCCGGGCCGATCCGGTAGCGGACGCGGAGCGCCACGTAGGAGCCCAAGGCGAACAGCATCGCGGTGTTCAGGCCGAGCCCGACGGCCGTCACCCCGGTGGAGTTCCAGTTCGCGAGCCCGGCCAGGACCAGCAGCAGGACGGTGGGCACGGTGGCGGCGACGATCGGCCACTCGGTCCACAGGGCCCGCACCAGCAGCCGCCACCGGTGGGCGGCGGAGTCGGTCCGGTGTTCGGCCATGTGGTGCGCGTACCCGTGCGCGAGCCCCCCTGCCACGGCGGTGACGAGGATCCAGAGGGCGTCCTGGAAGGGGAGGTACGGCCCGCCCTCCCGGTCGAGCGCGGCGAGCAGCGCGGACGCGAGCACGGTCCCGTACACCCCGCCGAACATCCAGTCGGACCCGCGGTGGGCCGGGGGGACGCGCGGACGGGGGCCGGTCGGAGGCTGCGGGTTCAGCGGTGTGCACACGATGCTCCTTTGATCCGGTATCTGCCCTTTGGTCGGTTTCACACCCTATGGGGTGGGAGGGTGAGGACGAGATGAGGACGGGACCCGGGGCGCCGGCGCGAGCGCCTGTGAGGGCGCCTACGAGGAAGCCGGCTGGGCGGTGTCGGCGCCGCCGAGGGCGGCGACCGCCGTCGCCAGGGCCTCCGCCGCCCGGGCGAAAGCCGCTTCCGGGGCTGCTGCGTACCCGACGACCAGGCCCTCGCGGGCCGTGGTCGTGGCCGGCGCCTGCGCCTGTGCCCGGGCTGCCGGGTGGCGGTACGCGGACAGGCCGTCCAGGGAGATGCCCGCCGCGTGCGCCGCGGCCAGTGCGGCCCGCTCCGTACCGGGCGGGAGTTCCAGCACCGCGTGCAGGCCCGCCGAGATGCCCGTCACCCGCAGGTGCGGGGCGCGGGCTGCCAGGGCGGCGGCCAGGAGGTCGCGGCGGCTGCGGTAGCGGGCGCGCATGCGGCGGACGTGGCGGTCGTACGCCCCGCACTCGACGAAGTCGGCCAGTGCCAGCTGGTCCAGGGCGCTCGCCCAGGACTCCCGCAGCCCCTTCGCCGCGAGGACCGGCTCGACCAGGTCGTCCGGCAGCACCAGCCAGCCGAGGCGGACCGCGGGGGACAGGGACTTGCTGAGGGAGCCCGCGTAGACGACCCGGGCGGGGTCCAGGCCCTGGACGGCGCCGATCGGCTTGCGGTCGTACCGGAACTCCCCGTCGTAGTCGTCCTCCACGATCAGCCCGCCCGTCGTACGGGCCCACTCCACGGCGGCGGCCCGCCGCCCCGGCAGCAGGCTGACCCCGGTCGGGAACTGGTGCGCCGGGGTGAGCAGCAGCGTGCGCGCCCGCGCCGGGACGAGGTCGGTACGGGCCCCGCCCCCGTCGACCGGGACCGGGTGGGGCCGCACCCCGGCGGCTTCCAGGACGCCGTGGTGGAAGGGGAGTCCGTACTCCTCCACCGCCCAGTCGCGGGGCCGGACGGAGGCGAGCAGGCGCAGCCCGTTCGCGAAGCCGGAGCAGACCACGATGTTCTCCGGGCCGGTCCGCACGCCCCGTGCCCGGGCCAGGTACGCGGCCAGCGCCCGCCGCAGCTCGGGCCGGCCCCGTGGATCCCCGGGGCCGAAGGCCTCGGTCGGGGCCTGCGCGAGGGCCCGCCGGGCACTGGTGGACCACGGGCCCCGCGGGAAGGACGCCGGGTCCGGCTTGCCCTGGAGCATGTCGTGCCGGGCGCCCGCGGGGGCGGGCGGGACCGGGGCGGCCGGCGCTGCCGCGGTGGCCGCGGGGGCGGCCCCCTCCGCGACCCGGGTGCCGGAGCCCTGCCGGGCGGTGAACCAGCCCTCGGCCACCAGCTCGGCGTACGCGTCGGCGACGGCGTTGCGGGCCAGCCCGAGGTCGGCGGCCAGGGCCCGGTAGGGCGGCAGCCGGGTCCCGCCGGCGAGCCGCCCGCTGCGCACGGCTTCGCGCAGCGCCCGGGCGAGGGCGGTGCGGCGGGCGCCGTGCGCGGGGAGGTCGAGGTGCAGGTCGGCGCCGCCGCCCGGGCCGGCGGCCCCGTCGGTGGCGCCGGGGTCGGCGGTGTCGTCGGACGTCATGGCGGGGAGCGTACGGCGCGGCCCGGCACCCCGGGCGCGGGTGTCGCCGCAGGCCGGCCGGGGGTCGGCCGGCGGATCAGCCGCGGCGGGAGAGGGCCTCGCGGACGGCCTCCTCCGAGCGCGCGACCACGGCCGTGCCGTCCTCCGCGGTGATGATGGGCCGCTGGATGAGCTTCGGGTGCGCCGCCAGGTGGGCGATCCAGCGGGCCCGGGCCTCCTCGGTCTCCTCGCGCGGCAGCTCCCGTACGCCGGTCTCCTTCGCGAGGGGGTCGGAGGTGCGCGTGATGTCCCAGGGCTCCAGTCCGAGCCGGCCCAGCACCTCGCGGATCTCGTCCTCGGAAGGCACGTCCTCCAGGTAGCGGCGCACCGTGTAGTCGGCGCCCTCGGCGTCGAGAAGGGTCAGTGCGCTGCGGCACTTCGAGCAGGCGGGGTTGATCCAGATCTCCATGGCTCCCAGCCTAGTCAGAGCCGTTCCGGCCAGGGCCTTTGTCAGTGGCCCACCGTAAAATCGAGGGAGTACGACAGGAAGCCAACTACCGTTTGGGAGGCTGTAGATGGCCACTGCCACGACGCTTCGGCCCGTCAAGAAGAAGCCGCTGCCCGCGGGGCTGCCCCGGGAGTGGTACGAGAGCCACAACCGCCGGCTGAAGGCGATGCGGTTGGCGATATCCCTGCTCGACTCGGGGACGTACGACGCCCGGCGGGCCACCAACCGGAAGATCCGCACCATGGCCGTCCGGACCGGCATCCACCGGCCGTCGAACACCACGTGCAAGCTGGTGCGCGCGTACATCATCAGCAACGCGAGCTGAGCCGGCCGGAGGGCGGGGTGTTCCGACGGTCGGCCGGGGCGCCCTGCCCGTCTCCCTGCCGGCGCCGACTGCCGGCCGGCGGCTTCCGCTCTCCCGTCGTCACGGCACCTCCGTCCCGTCGTCCGCGCAGAGCACGAGCAGGGCCACGTCGTCGCGGGGGCCGCCCGAGGTGAAGGTGACGAGGTCCTGCCACAGGGCGCCGACCAGGCCGGCCGGATCAACCGCGGCGGGGCCGGTCACGACCGGGATGCGGGTGGCCAGGGGGTAGAAGTGGCCGGCGGCGTCGCGGGCCTCGGTGACCCCGTCCGTGACGGCGAGCAGCCGGTCGCCCCGCCGCAGCTGCAGGCCCGTGACGGCGGCGCCGGTGTCGACGGTGAGCCCCAGCCCGAGTGGCGGACCGGGTTCCACGGCCACCTCGGACACCGACCGGCCGCGCAGCAGGAGCGCCGGCGGATGCCCGCACGAGACGATCCGGACGAGTTCCAGCCCGGGCGGGAACTCCATCAGCAGGGCCGTGGCGAACAGCTCCGGCTGCGCGCAGGACGCGCCCGCCGCCCCGGCGGTGTCCGCGAGCAGCCTGCGGTCGAGCCGGGCGGCGACCCCCGTCAGCTCCGGATCGTCCAGCACCCCTTCGCGGAACGCGCCGAGCAGCGCCGCCACCGTGCCGACCGCGGCCAGGCCGTGCCCCTGCACGTCCCCGACCAGGGCCCGCACCCCGTACGGGCCGGCCCGTACGTCGTACAGGTCCCCGCCGACCAGCGTGCCGCGCTGCGCCGCCCGGTACAGGCCGGCGCAGCGCACCCGGCCGACCCGGTCCGGCACCGGCGGCAGCACCGCCAGCTGCGCCGCCTCCGCCACGGTCCGTACGCTCACAAGCTGGGCGTCGCGGCGCCGCCGGACCCAGGCGAGCACCACGCTGAGCACTGCGATCGCCGCCACCGTGGCCAGGTCCGCGCCGTGCGGGTGCGCCACCCCCGACCACGCCACCCCGAGCAGGACCAGCACCAGCCCCGCGAAGACGGCGGTGCCGGCGGCCCCGTACGCGAAGGCCGCCACCGGCGGCACCCCGGCGAGGAAATAGCCCAGCTCGACGCCCGGGGTCATCCGCTGCGCCAGCACCAGCACCACCAGGGCCGCCGCGGGCGCGATGCGGGCCCAGCGCGGCGGCGGCTCCCCGCGCAGCCAGCCCGGCTCCTGGCGTCGGCGTCTCACCCCTCCACCCTGGTACGGGGTCCCGGGCCGCGCACCCCGGACCGGATCCGCCGGGTGGCCCGCCGGCGCCCGTACGCCGACAGTGGTCCCGTGACGGATGCGAGGGCCCCGCGGAGCGGGCACGGCGACCCGAGCGGGGCGATGAGCACCCGGCTGAACTGGTTGCGGGCGGGAGTGCTCGGAGCGAACGACGGGATCATCTCCACCGCCGGCCTGGTGGTCGGCGTGGCCGGCGCGACCACCTCGCGCCCGGCGATCCTGGAGGCCGGCGTCGCCGGACTGCTGGCCGGGGCCCTGTCGATGGCGGCGGGGGAATACGTGTCGGTCAGCTCCCAGCGGGACTCCGAGCGGGCCGCCCTCGACGTGGAGCGGCGCGAGCTGGCCGAGGAGCCGGAGGCGGAGCTCGAGGAGCTCACCGAGCTGCTCGCGGCCCGGGGGCTGAGCCGGCAGCTGGCGCGGGAGGCGGCCGTGCAGCTGACGGCGCGGGACGCGCTGCGTGCGCATGCCAGGGTCGAGCTCGGCATCAACCCCGACGAGCTGGCCAACCCATGGCACGCGGCGTTCGCCAGCCTGGTCGCCTTCACGGTGGGCGCCGTGCTGCCGCTGCTGGCGATCGTCCTGCCGGGGCCCTCCCGGCGGGTTCCGGTCACCGTGGCGGCCGTGGTGGCCGCGCTCGTCCTGTGCGGGGTGGTCGGCGCACGGCTCGGCGGTGCCCCTGCCCGGCGGGCCGTCCTGCGCAACGTGGCCGGCGGCGCGCTGGCCATGGCCGTCACCTATGCGGTGGGCACCTGGCTCGGCACCGGCTGAGCCACCCCTGCTCCCGCTGCGCGGAGCCCTTCCCCACCCCGCCCCTTCTCCCCCAGCTACCGCTGGGAGGTGCCCCCAGAAACCGGGTCCTGCGGCCCCGGGCCCCGCTCGCCTCAGTCGCCGGCGGGGCTCAAAGATCGGGGCTCCGCCCCGGACCCCGCGCCTCAAACGCCGGCGAGGCTGGATGGTGCCGGCGGCGCTGGATAGGGCCGCCGGGCTGGATTTGCCGCGCAGCGGCACATTTCAGCCCGCGCGGCGTTTGAGCGCACCGGGCGCGGAGCGCCCGGAACGGGGGCCGGGGCGGAGCCCCGGTTTCTGGGGGCACCTCCCAGCGGTAGCTGGGGGAGAAGGGGCGGGGAGGGGATCGCTCCGCGCAGCGGGAGACGGGGCGGTGCGCGGCGGGAGCCGCAGGCGGCGGCATCATGGGTGCCATGCGCATCGCGGTCACCGGTTCGACCGGGCTCATCGGCAAGGCACTCGTGCGGTCGCTGCGTGCGGACGGCCACGACGTGATCCGGTTCGTGCGGCGGGAGCCGGCCGCGGCCGACGAGGCGCGGTGGGATCCGCGCCGGGGTGAGGTCGACACCGCGGCCCTGGCCGGGTGCGCGGCGGTCGTCCACCTGGCCGGCGCCGGGATCGGCGAGCACCGCTGGACCGCCGCGTACAAGGAGGAGATCCGGGCCAGCCGGGTCGAGGGGACCGCGGCGATGGCCCGGGCGGTAGCCGCGCTGGCGGAGCCGCCCGCGGTCTTCGTCAGCGGCTCGGCCGTCGGCTACTACGGGGACACCGGCGACCGCCCCGTCGACGAGACGGCCCCGCCCGGCCGCGGCTTCCTGCCGGAGGTGTGCGTGGAGTGGGAGGCGGCCGCCGACCCGGCCCGCCGGGCGGGGGTGCGGACGGTGTTCGCCCGCACCGGCCTGGTGGTCGCCGGCGAGGGCGGCGCGTGGGGCCGGATGTTCCCGGTCTTCCGGGCCGGGATCGGCGGTCGGCTGGGCAGCGGCCGCCAGTACTGGTCGTACATCTCCCTGCACGACGAGGTCGCGGCCTTGCGGCACCTGATCGACACCCCGCAGCTGTCGGGCCCGGTCAATCTGACCGCCCCGGAGCCGCTGACCAACCGCGAGGTGACCGCGGCGATGGGGCGGGTGCTGCGCCGCCCGACGCTGCTCACGGTGCCGGCGCCCGTCCTGCGCGTCGTTCTGGGCGAGCTCTCCCAGGACGTGCTGGGCAGTCAGCGGGCCCGGCCGGCCCGGCTGTTGGAGTCGGGGTTCGTCTTCCGCCACCCCGGCATCGACGACGCGATCCGGGCGGCGCTCGCCAGGCCGGCGGCCTGAGGGGCGGCTTCCGCTTCCGGGCGGCGCGCACGCGCCGTCCGCGTGCGACCGTTCGTGACCCGTGTGCGACCGCCGTGCGACCGGATCCGACCGTAATACCGCACCGAACTCGGGTTCCCCTCGAGCCCGTTGGGGGAAGGAGGATCCCCACACAGCCGCGCCGACCTCGGGGAGGGGCACGTGCTCAGCAGCTCGCACCGCGCCGCACAGCATGCGGACGTCGTCATCGTAGGAGCCGGGGTCTCAGGACTCGCGGCGGCACAGCACCTGATCGCGGCAGGGGTCACCGTCACCGTCCTGGAGGCGGCGGACGACCCCGGCGGCCGGATGGCCACCGAGCACGCCGACGGCTTCCGGCTCGACCGGGTCGGCCAGCTGCTCAACACCTCGTACACGGAGCTCGACCGGACCCCCGGCCTCGGCTCCCTGGTCCTGCGGCCCTTCGCGCCCGGGGTCCTCGTCCACACCGACGGCAAACCGCTGCGCGCCGGGGCCACCACCCCCGCCCGCGCGCTGGCCAGCGGCTCCTTCGACCAGGCCCGGCTCAGCGCCTACCTCGGCCGGCTCGCCGTGACCCCCGTCGAACGCGTCCTCGCCCGGCCCGAGCGCACCGCCGCGGCCGCCCTGCGCTCCCGCGCCCTCGGCACGACGCTGCGCCCGCTGCTCGCCGCCCTGCTGCGCGACCCGGAGCTCACCACCTCCAGCCGCGTCGCCGACCTGGCCCTGCGCGCCTTCGCCCGGGGCCGGCTCGCCGTCCCCGAGGGCGGCGCCGCGGCCCTGCCCCGGCTGCTCGCCGCCGCCCTGCCGCCCGGCACCGTCCGCACCGGGGTCCGCGTCCGCTCGGTGGCGACCCAGCGCGTCACCACCGAGGAGCACGGCGAGTTCAGCTGCCGCTCCCTCGTCCTGGCCACGGGGGCGCGGGCCGCCGCCGAGCTGCTGCCCGGGCTGCGGGTGCCCGGCTTCCACGAGGTCACCGTCATCCACCACGCCACCGCCGCCCCGCTGCCCCGGGACGGCTCGCTCCTGCTCGACGGCGACCCCCGGTGGCCCGTCGCGCACACCGCCGTGATGAGCGCCGTCGACCCGACCCGGGCTCCGGCCGGCCGCAGCCTGGTCACCACCACCGTGCTCGGGCCGCCGCCGCCCGTGCGCACCGTCGCCTCGCGCCTGGCCCGGCTGTACGACACCGCCACCCGGGAGTGGGAGCTGCTCGCCGTCCACCACGCCCCGGAAGCCGTGCCGGCGATGCCGCCCCCGTACGACCTGCGGCGCCCGGTGCGGGTCCTGGCCGGGCTGTACGTGTGCGGCGACCACCGCGACGCCAACACCGTCCAGGGCGCGCTGCACTCCGCCCGGCGCGCCTCCACCGCCGTCCTGCGCGACTTCGGCATCCGGCTTCCGGCCACCGCCGAGAGCAGCCTCCCGGCGGTGGCCTGAGAACCACCGGCGAAGGGCCCGGTTCCCGTCGGGGATCCGGGCCCGTCCCACGGGCGGCGCCGGGCGCGCCGGCGCCGCCTACGACAGCGCCGCGACCCGGTCCCGGTAGGTCCGTACGGCCGCCGCGTCCCGATAGGGCTCGAGCCGCCGCTCGAAGTCCCGTACGTACTCCACCGCGCGCACCGAGCGCATCTCCATCGCCTGCTGCGCCGCCTCCGCGCCCAGGGCGCACGCCTGGTCCAGCTCGCCCAGCCCCAGCCGGGCCGTGGCCAGCACCACCCGGCAGAACAGCCGCGAGCGGGCGAACGCCGGCGCCCGCAGCTGCAGCGAACGCTCCGCGTGCTGCGCCGAGGCCCGGTACTGCTGGAGGTCGCGGTGGCAGTGCCCGAACTCGTCGGCGAGCTGGGCCTCGTCGAAGAACTTCGCCCAGTACGGCACGTCGTCCCCGGGCCGGGCCGCCCCCAGGGAGCGCTCGGCGCGCACCAGCGCGGCCGTCGCCGCCCGGACCTCGCCCAGCACCGCGTGCCCGCGCGCCTCGGCCGAGTGCAGCAGCGCCTGGACCACCGGCGGGGGGCCGGAGCCGACGCCCTGCTGGGCGACGCGGGCCAGCTGCACCGCCTCCCGGCCGTGGCCGAGGTAGACCGCCTGCCGGCTCATGGTCACCAGCACGTAGCTGCCGTACGGCCGGTCCGCGGCGGCCTGGGCGAGGCGCAGGGCCTGGACGAAGTAGCGCTGGGCGAGCCCGTGCGCGGCGATGTCGTACGAGGTCCAGCCGGCCAGCCGGGTCAGGTCGGCGGCGGCCGCGAAGAGCCGGCGGCCGGTGGTCTCGCCGTAGGTGCCGCGGAGCATCGGCTCGGCCTCGTGCTCCAGATAGCGCACGAGGGCCTGGCGGGCGTGCCCGCCGCCGTAGGTCTGATCGAGGGTCTTGAACAGCTCGCTGACCGAGCGCAGCGCGGCGATGTCGCCGCCGGTGACCCGCTGGCCCGGCCCGCGGTCGATCTGCCGCTGGCGGGGCACCGAAGTGCGCCCCTGCATCGGGACCCGGGCCGCGGCGGCCGGGTCCGCGCCGCGGCCCACCCGCTCGTCGGGCCGCCCGATCAGCCAGTCCCGGCTGGGCACGACCAGCCCGGCCGGGGTGAATGCGATCTTCCGCAGCTCGGCGTGGGAGCCGGAGTCCTTGCGCCACAGTCCGCTGGCGATGTCCACCGCCTCTTCCGGGGTGGCCGCGAACTCCAGGCCGGCGTAGACCGGCGCGCAGGCGTCCAGGCCCAGGTCCTGCGCGGAGAGCCGGCGGCCCAGGCGCCGGGTGAAGACCTCGGCGATCAGCGCCGGGGTGGTGCCGCGGGGCTGCTGCCCGCGCAGCCACCGGGTCACGGAGGTCTTGTCGTACCGCAGATCGAGGCCGTGCTCCAGGCCGAGCTGGTCGACGCGGCGGGCCAGACCGGCGTTGGAGAACCCGGCTTCCGCGATCAGCGCCGCGAGCTGGCGGTTGGGGACGTGCTGCGCGGGTCGTTCCGTCATCGGCTCCACGGTTTCCTGACGTGACGGACCGGAGGCCCGGCCCTGTGAACGGCGTGAATGTAGCGGCGAACTTCCCCTACGCCGCCCCCTCTGCCCCAGATTCATCCGATCGTGTGCAGAATCGGTAGGGCTCTTTACGGACGGGGCCACGCCGCCCGCGTACGCTGCGTGACATGGCCTCCCGATCATCCGCCGCCGCGCAGCCTCCCGCCCCCGGCGACGGCGCCGACGACACCACCGCGCCGCTGCCCGCGCCCGAGCTGACCGAGGCCGAGTGCCGCCGGTGCGGCACGTACATCGCCGGGCTCGACGGCCGGTACGCGTGCGGCGTGTGCGGCTGGGTCAACGACCACTCGGAGGGCCACCGGCGGCTGCCGCGCGCCGACGAGGACCCCGACCGGCCGCCCAAGGGCCGCAGGCCGCCCCGGCTGCTTCCGGCCCCCGAACCGACCCCGGAACAGACTCCGGAACCCGTCGCCGAGCCTCCGGCGGCGGGCGCCTGAGGGGCCCGGGAGGGGCTCGGAAAGGGCCGCCGTACCCTGGACCGGTGCGATACGTGCACACAGCAGGTTCAACGAGGAGGCGCTGCGGTGGCTGAGCTTGGGTTTGTCCATCTGGGCTTCGGGCCGGACTACGTCGAGTACACCGAGGCGTGGGAGGAGCAGCGCCGGGTCCACGCGGCACGCTTCGCGGACGAGATCGGCGACACCTGCCTGCTGCTGGAGCACGAGCCCGTGTACACGGCCGGCCGCCGCACCGCCGACAGCGAGCGCCCGCTCGACGGCACGCCCGTCGTCGACGTGGACCGCGGCGGCAAGATCACCTGGCACGGCCCGGGCCAGCTCGTCGGCTACCCGATCATGAAGCTGCCCCGGCCGGTGGACGTCGTCGCGCACGTGCGCCGCCTGGAGGAGGCGCTGATCCGCACCGCCGCCGACTTCGGCCTGGAGACCACCCGGGTCGAGGGCCGCTCCGGCGTGTGGGTCCTCGGGGACCCCCTCGAGGAGCGCCCCAGGATCGGCGGCCTCTCCCTCGACCTCGACCCGCGGCTGCACGACGAGGAGTTCGACGCCCGGCTCAACGGCCCCGAGTACGCCCCGTCCAACGCCGGCCAGCGCCGCGAGGACCGCAAGCTCGCAGCGATCGGGATCCGCGTGGCCAAGGGCGTCACGATGCACGGCTTCTCGTTCAACGTGAACCCCGACAACACCTGGTTCGACCGGATCGTGCCCTGCGGCATCCGGGACGCGGGTGTGACCTCGCTCTCGTACGAACTGGGCCGCGAGGTCTCCATGGCCGAGGTCGTTCCGGTCGTCGAGAGGCACCTGAAGGACGTACTGGAGCACGCCGAGCTGCGGCCGCGCGAGATCGAGACCGCCGCGGGCGCCTAGCCCCGGGGAATGCGTCCGGCCGCCTACAGGTTGGCCGACGTAAGAGCGTACGAATTTACGGGCGTACCCTGGTGGGCGCCGAGGAATCACAGTCACAGGGAGCCGGTCGTGTCCGCAGTCGCACCCGACGGACGCAAGATGCTGCGCCTGGAGGTCCGCAACAGCCAGACCCCCATCGAGCGCAAGCCCGAGTGGATCAAGACCCGGGCGAAGATGGGTCCCGAGTACACGAAGATGCAGAACCTCGTGAAGGGCGAGGGGCTGCACACGGTGTGCCAGGAGGCCGGCTGTCCGAACATCTACGAATGCTGGGAGGACCGCGAGGCGACCTTCCTCATCGGCGGCGACCAGTGCACCCGGCGCTGTGACTTCTGCCAGATCGACACCGGCAAGCCCGAGGCCCTGGACCGGGACGAGCCGCGCCGCGTCGGCGAGTCGGTCGTCACGATGGACCTGAACTACGCCACCATCACCGGCGTCGCGCGCGACGACCTGGCGGACGGCGGCGCCTGGCTGTACGCGGAGACCGTGCGCCAGATCCACCAGCAGACCGCCGGCCGCGAGGGCGGCCACACCAAGGTCGAGCTGCTGGCCCCCGACTTCAACGCGGTCCCGGAGCTGCTGGAGGAGGTCTTCGCCTCCCGCCCCGAGGTCTTCGCCCACAACGTGGAGACCGTCCCGCGGATCTTCCGGCGGATCCGCCCCGGCTTCCGCTACGAGCGCTCGCTCGAGGTGATCACCAAGGCGCGCGCGTACGGCCTGGTGACCAAGTCGAACCTGATCCTCGGCATGGGCGAGGAGCGCGAGGAGATCTCGCAGGCCCTGCGCGACCTGCACGAGGCGGGCTGCGAGCTCATCACCATCACCCAGTACCTGCGGCCCTCCCCGCGGCACCACCCCGTCGAGCGCTGGGTGAAGCCGGACGAGTTCGTCGAGCTGGCGAAGGAGGCCGAGGAGATCGGCTTCTCGGGCGTGATGTCCGGCCCGCTGGTCCGCTCCTCGTACCGCGCGGGTCGCCTGTACCAGCAGGCGATGGAGAAGCGCGCGGCCGTCTGAGGCACGCCGTCTGAGGCCGGGCGTGTGACGCGGACCGCACTGCGGATTCTGTGAACTCACGCACAAATACTTACCGGCAAGTAATACCGCATCGACGCGGCCCGTAGGCTCTTCGTGGGAAGAGGAGCCGACGGGCCGCGTAAATGTTTCATCACCGTTTGACCGGCAGGTCATGCCCTGGTAACACCAATCAGTGACCATAGGTCAACGCACCGCGCACACCGCCGCACACCGCTGCCACCCCCACCGCTGTGCATTCAGACCGACGTGAGCACCGTGAAAGGGATCGCCATCATGCAGGCCGCGCCCGTACGCGCCATTGCCATTCCGTCGTTCACCGACGCCTTGCGGGGCTTCGAATCGCTCCTCATGAGCGGTGCCCGACGCAACGCCTGGAGCGCTGTCCTCGAGGACCGGCGCCGGGCGAAGGACCGGGTCGAAACCGAGCACGTACTCGAGGCCGCGGCGACCCGGGCTCCCCAGGCCACGTAAACTTCGCTGTATGGCGAGGAAGTCAAACGCAGAGACTGCTGCGAACACTGGGCGACTGAAGCAGATCGCCCTCACGTACAAAATGACGAGCAAGGCCGACCCCAAGGTCGGTCTGGTCCTCGCGGGCGTGGGAATCGTCACCTTCGGTGTCTTCCTTGCGATCGGCTTCCTGATCGGCCACCCGGTCTATCTGGGCATCCTGGGCCTCCTGGTGGCGTTCCTCGCGATGGCGATCGTCTTCGGGCGCCGCGCCGAGCGGGCTGCCTTCGGGCAGATGGAGGGGCAGCCGGGCGCGGCCGCGGCCGTCCTCGACAACGTGGGACGGGGCTGGACGACCACCCCGGCCGTCGCGATGAACCGCAGCCAGGACATCGTCCACCGGGCCGTCGGCAAGGCCGGCGTCGTGCTGATCGCCGAGGGCAACCCCAACCGGGTCAAGCCCCTGCTGGCCGCCGAGAAGAAGAAGCTGGCCCGGATCATGCCGGACGTCCCGGTGCACTCCTTCATCGTCGGCAAGGGTGAGGGGCAGGTCGAGCTGAAGAAGCTCCGCACCACCCTGCTCAAGCTGCCGCGCGTACTGGCCGGCCCCCAGGTCACCCAGGCCAACGACAAGCTGCGGGCCATGGGCGACCTCATGAGCAACATGCCGCTGCCCAAGGGCCCGATTCCCGGACGCGGTGGTTCCGCTCGCCCGCCTCGTGGGCGCTAGCCGCGGCGGAAAGATGCGCTGACCCGCTTTTCGTATACACACACAGGGGCGCCCCCGAGCCGGAAGGCTGCGGGGGCGCCCCTGTCCGTACCGGTGGGTGCGTACCGGCGGTGAGGTCAGATGCGCACCTGGACGGCGCGGGCCGCCCGGTCGTGCAGGCCGCGCCCGTCGCGGTCCCAGACCAGCGCCGGAATGACCAGGGCCAGCAGCAGCGTGCGCAGCACGACCCGGCCGAGGCCGAGGCGGCCGCCGTTCTCCGAGACGACCCGCAGGCCCACGATGCGCTTTCCGGGGGTGAAGCCGACCGTGCCGAGGGTCAGGATGCTCAGGGCCACGAAGAGCGCCAGCGTCCAGTTGCCCGTCGCGGCCGCGTTGCCGCCGGTGATCAGCCCGTATGCGATCACCTGGCAGGCGATCCAGTCGATGGCGACACCGCCGAGGCGGCGCCCGAAGCGCGCCGCGGAGCCCGGGCCCTGCTGGGGCAGGCCGAGCCGCTGGCCCGGGTAGCCGAAGTCGACGCCCATGTCCTCGGCCGCCGCGCGGGGGCCGGAGAGCCACGATCCGATTGCTTGCCTGTTGTCCACCCGACCACCGTACCCGTGGTGCTCCGGGCCCCTCCCGCCGGACCCTGGTTAACTTGTGCGAAACAAATGGGTCATGCTTGGGAAATCCCGCCTGCTTATGGTCGGGTCAGCGTGCGGCACCGCACTGACGCACCAGGAGCTATACAGCCCGTCCCTCCCCCGGGATCGGGATTAGGAGGAGTTGGATGTTCCAGAACGCCGACGAGATCAAGAAGTACATCGCGGACAACGACGTCAAGTTCGTCGACGTCCGGTTCTGCGACCTGCCCGGTGTGATGCAGCACTTCACCATCCCGGCGAAGGCGTTCGACCCGGCGGAGGAGCTTGCCTTCGACGGCTCCTCGATCCGCGGCTTCCAGGCGATCCACGAGTCCGACATGGCGCTGCGTGCCGACATCAGCACCGCCCGCCTGGACCCGTTCCGCCGTGACAAGACGCTGAACGTCAACTTCTTCATCCACGACCCGATCACGGGCGAGGCCTACAGCCGCGACCCGCGCAACATCGCGAAGAAGGCCGAGGCGTACCTCGCCTCCACCGGCATCGCGGACACCGCGTTCTTCGGTCCCGAGGCCGAGTTCTACATCTTCGACAGCGTGCGCTTCGCGACCACCGCGAACGAGGGCTTCTACCACATCGACTCCGAGGCCGGCGCCTGGAACACCGGCTCCGAGGAGAACAACCGCGGCTACAAGGTCCGCTACAAGGGCGGTTACTTCCCGGTCGCCCCGGTCGACCACTTCGCCGACCTGCGCGCCGAGATCTCCCTCGAGCTGGACGCCCAGGGCCTGCAGGTCGAGCGCCAGCACCACGAGGTCGGCACCGGCGGCCAGGCCGAGATCAACTACAAGTTCAACACGCTGCTGGCCGCGGCCGACGACCTGATGCTCTTCAAGTACATCGTGAAGAACGTCGCCTGGCGCAACGGCAAGACCGCGACCTTCATGCCGAAGCCGATCTTCGGTGACAACGGCTCGGGCATGCACGTCCACCAGTCGCTGTGGCAGGGCGGCGAGCCGCTCTTCTACGACGAGGCCGGCTACGCGGGCCTGTCGGACACCGCCCGCTACTACATCGGCGGCATCCTCAAGCACGCCCCGTCGCTGCTCGCCTTCACCAACCCGACGGTGAACTCGTACCACCGCCTGGTGCCGGGCTTCGAGGCGCCGGTCAACATGGTGTACTCGCAGCGCAACCGCTCCGCCGCCATGCGCATCCCGATCACGGGCTCGAACCCGAAGGCCAAGCGCGTCGAGTTCCGCGCGCCGGACCCGTCCTCGAACCCGTACCTCGCCTTCTCGGCGCTGCTCCTCGCGGGCCTCGACGGCATCAAGAACAAGATCGAGCCGATGGAGCCGATCGACAAGGACCTCTACGAGCTCTCCCCGGACGAGCACGCGAACGTCCCGCAGGTCCCGACCAGCCTCGAGGACGTCCTCAAGGCCCTGGAGGAGGACCACGAGTACCTCCTCGCCGGCGGTGTCTTCACCCCGGACCTGATCGAGACCTGGATCGACTACAAGCGCACGCACGAGATCGCCCCGATCGCGCAGCGCCCGCACCCGCACGAGTTCGAGCTCTACTTCGACCTCTAAGCCTCCAGGGCTCCACGCCCCGGGCACCCCGTGTGAACAGCGGCCCCGCCCCTCTCCCCGGAGAGCGGCGGGGCCGCTGTGTCACGTCGGCGTGTCACTGCGCTTCGCCGGCGTCTTTTGTGATCTTGCTCCGGGGTGTGGCGGCAGCCGCTAGGTTCGGGGCATGGACGACCAGTGGAAGACGGTGGCCGCGCTCGCCGCGCGGTTCGACGCGCACGACCGCGAGCGCGGGATGCTGCACGAGGAGAGCATCACCCTCCAGATCCTGAAGATCGGCGAGGAGTTCGGGGAGGCCGCGCAGGCCGTGATCGGGGCCAAGGGCACCAACCCGCGCAAGGGAACCTCGCACACCTGGAGCGATGTGGAAGCCGAGGTCGCCGACGTCATCGTGACCGCGATGGTGGCCCTGTCCCGGATGCGGCCCGATGCGGCCGGGTACTTCGCCGAGCAGCTCAGGCTGAAGTCCGACCGGTTCCTGTGACCCTGCCGCCGACCAGCGCCATCCCGCCCGTCAGCTCGCGCAGGCAGCGTACGGCGAGCTCGGCCGGGGAACCGGGGCCGGAGCCCGGGGCGTCGGTGGTCGACCACAGCTCCAGGGCGATGCGGATCGCGTCCGTGGCGGCCGCCGCGAGGAGGCGGACCCCCAGCGGGTCGGCGTCCTGGCCGGCCAGCCGGGCGATCACCGGCACCAGGTGCTCCTCGGAGTCCTGGTTCACCCGGTACCAGACCGCGCGCAGCGCCGGATCGGTCGCGGCGGCGCGCAGCAGGCCGCGGGTGACCTCCAGGCCCTCCTCGATGTTGGCCTGCCCGTCGCTGAGCGAGCGGGTGACGGCCCGCTCCAGGGCCTCGGCCAGGGGCGTACCCGGGGCCTCCTCGGCGAGCAGGGCGCGCCAGGTGTCGCCGCCGGTGGCCAGGAGCGGGGCCACGGCCTCCTGCTTGTTGCGGAAGTAGCGGTAGAACGTGCGCAGGGCGACTCCGGCGCGGTGTGCGATGTCCTCGGCGGTGGTGCCGTCGGGGCCGTTCTCGGCGAACAGGGCGCACGCCGCGCGGGCGATGTCGAGCTGGGTGGCGGCCTTGCGGCGCTCGGTCAGCGACTGGGCTCCGGGGCCGGTGACGGGGGAGTACGGACGAGGGGATCTCACGGGTGAAGCGTACCCCGTACGGTGACGCGCATTGCATGCTTTGACGCTCTGGCAAAACGTGCCACAGCGACGGTACGCTCCTGCCATGAACCGTTACGAAGGACGCCGAGTCCTCATCACCGGCGGCGGCTCCGGCATCGGGCAGGCCACCGTCCACCGCATCCTGGCCGAGGGCGGCCGCGTCCACACCGTGGACGTCAGCGAAGCCGGCCTCAAGGCCACCGCCGACCAGGCCCTCGCCGACGGCCACGCGGACCGGCTGACCACCGCCCTGCTCGACATATCCGACGAGGCCGCCGTCCGCGCGGGCACCGCCGCCGCCGTCGAGCTGCTCGGCGGACTCGACGTGCTGGTCAACGCCGCGGGCATCCTGCGCTCCGCGCACACCCACGAGACCACCCTGGACCTCTGGAACAAGGTCATCCAGGTCAACCTGACCGGCACCTTCCTGATGATCCGCGAAGCGCTGCCCGCGCTGCTGGAGGGCGACCGCCCGGCCGTGGTGAACTTCAGCTCCACCTCGGCGTCGTTCGCGCACCCGTACATGTCCGCGTACGCGGCCAGCAAGGGCGGCATCCAGTCCATGACCCACGCCCTGGCCGCCGAGTACAGCAAGCAGGGGCTGCGCTTCGTCTGCGTCGCCCCCGGCTCCATCGAGAGCGGCATGACCACCGGCACCGGCCCCGGCCTGCCCGAGGACACCGACTGGAGCCTGTTCGCCAAGCTCGCCCCCGCCATCGGGCAGGGCTTCGCCGGCCCGCAGACCGTGGCCGGCGTCGTCGCCATGCTGGGCTCGGAGGACGGCGCCTTCATCACCGGTACGGAGATCCGCATCGACGGCGGCACGCACTACTGAGCCGCAGCGAACGGCGGTCGCGCCGCACCGGCCGCCTCAGGACCTGAAGCGCTCCCACAGCCGGGGGAAGCGCTCCGCGAGCACGGCTTCGTCCTCGAAGTCCAGCGGGGTGCCCTCCGGCTCCGCCGCCTGCGGCGCAATGCCCAGGTCCGGCGCGACCAGCCCGGTCAGCTGCTCGTACGCCTCGTCGGCCGCGTACCCGAGCTCCTCGCCGTCCCCGTCGATCTCCTCGTCGAACTCGTCGAGGAGCTCCGCCAGCCGGTCCGGATCGTGCACCGCGCCCTCGAAGACCTCCCGCCCCTGGCCGATCAGCCAGCAGCGGAAGTAGTCGAACGCGTCGTCGCTCGCCCCGTCGAGGAGCACCCAGGCAGCCCCCCACAGGTCCCACGTGTACGCCCGGTTGTAGCGGGCCTCGAAATGCCGGGCGAAGTCCAGGACGGAGTCCGGATCGAGCTGCGCGAGCCGCTCCACGAGCAGCTCGGCGTGCTCCTCGGGGTCGCCCTCGGCGGCCACCCGGGTGCTGTCGACGATCTCCCAGAACTCCGTCTCGTCCATCACGCGTTCCAGCATCAGGGGTCCGCCGACAGCCCGCCACCGCGAGAATCCGACAGTATGACCGGCCCGGAGCGGGGGCCGACGCGGCCCGGACATGCCGAAGGCGGCCCGCCCCCGAGGGGCGGGCCGCCTTCGTACACCGGCAGCCTTACAGGCCGTAGCGCTCGCGCGCCTCCTTCACCGAGGACGCCGGCACCTCGCCGCGGCGGGCCAGCTGGGCCAGGGCCGCGACCACGATGGACTGCGCGTCGACACCGAAGTGGCGGCGGGCGCCCTCACGGGTGTCGGAGAGGCCGAAGCCGTCCGTGCCCAGCGAGGTGTAGTCCTGCGGGACCCACTGGCTGATCTGGTCCGGGACCTGGCGCATCCAGTCGGACACCGCCAGGACCGGGCCCGGGGCGCCCTCCAGCACGCGGGTGACGTACGGGGTGCGCTCCTCGCCGCGCAGCAGCGCCTCGTCGCACTCCAGCGCCTCGCGGCGCAGCTCGCCCCACGAGGTGGCGGACCACACGTCGGCGGACACGTTCCACTCGGCGGCCAGCAGGCGCTGCGCCTCCAGCACCCAGTGGATCGCCGTGCCCGAGGCCATCAGCTGGATCTTCGGGGCGTCGGCAGCCGGGGCGGCGCCGTCGAGGTCGGCCGCGGTGTTGAAGCGGTACAGGCCCTTGACGATGCCTTCCTCGACACCCTCGGGCATGGCCGGCTGCGGCTTCGGCTCGTTGTAGACCGTCAGGTAGTAGAAGACGTCCTCCGGGTTCTCCCCGTACATCCGCTTCAGACCGTCCTTGACGATCACCGCGATCTCGTACGCGAAGGCCGGGTCGTAGTTGAGCGACGCCGGGTTGGTGGCGGCGATCAGGTGCGAGTGGCCGTCGGCGTGCTGCAGGCCCTCACCGGTCAGGGTGGTGCGGCCCGCGGTGGCGCCGACGATGAAGCCCTTGCCGAGCTGGTCGGCGAGCTGCCACATCTGGTCGCCCGTGCGCTGCCAGCCGAACATCGAGTAGAAGATGTAGAACGGGATCATCGTCTCGCCGTGCGTCGCGTACGACGTGGCGGCGGCGATGAAGTCGGCCATGGCGCCGGCCTCGGTGATCCCCTCGTTGAGGATCTGGCCGTCCTTGGCCTCCTTGTAGTACATCAGCTGGTCGCGGTCGACCGGCTCGTACGTCTGGCCCAGCGGCGAGTAGATGCCGGCCGAGGGGAACAGGGACTCCATACCGAAGGTACGGGCCTCGTCGGGGACGATCGGCACCCAGCGGCGGCCGGTCTCCTTGTCCCGCATCAGGTCCTTGACGAGGCGGACGAAGGCCATGGTGGTGGCCATCTCCTGCTTGCCGGAACCCTTGATCAGCGGGGCGAAGGACTTGTCGGCGGGCTGCGGCAGGGCCACGTGGTGCACGCGGCGGGCCGGGGCCGGGCCGCCGAGGGCCGCGCGGCGCTCCTGGAGGTAGCGGACCTCGGGGGAGTCGGCGCCCGGGTGGCCGTAGGGGACCACACCGCCCTCGAAGGCGCTGTCCGGGATCGGGAGTCCGAGCAGGTCGCGCATGCCCTTGAACTCGTCGATCGTCAGCTTCTTCATCTGGTGGTTCGCGTTCTTCGACTCGAACCCGGCACCCAGGGTGTAGCCCTTGACGGTCTGCGCCAGGATCACCGTCGGGGCGCCCTTGTGCTCCAGGGCGGCCTTGTACGCGGCGTACACCTTGCGGGGCTCGTGGCCGCCGCGGGAGGTGTGGAAGCACTCGGCGATCTTGGCGTCGGACAGCAGGGCGCCGAGGGCCACCAGGGCCGGGTCGCCGCCGAAGAAGTGCTGGCGGATGTAGGCCGCGTCGCGGGTCGCGTACGTCTGGAACTGCGCGTCCGGGGTCTCGCGCAGGCGGCGGACCAGGGCGCCCGTGGTGTCGAGCTGGAACAGCTCGTCCCAGGCGGAGCCCCACAGGGTCTTCACGACGTTCCAGCCGGCGCCGCGGAACTGGGCCTCCAGCTCCTGGACCACGCGGAAGTTGGCACGGACCGGACCGTCGAGGCGCTGCAGGTTGCAGTTGATGACGAAGGTCAGGTTGTCCAGGCGCTCGCGGGAGGCGAGGGCCAGGGCCGCCGTCGACTCGGGCTCGTCCATCTCGCCGTCGCCGAGGAAGGCCCACACGTGCGAGTTGGAGGTGTCCTTGATGCCGCGGTTCTCCAGGTAGCGGTTGAAGCGCGCCTGGTAGATCGCGGAGAGCGGGCCGAGGCCCATGGAGACCGTGGGGAACTCCCACAGCCACGGCAGGCGCCGCGGGTGCGGGTAGGACGGCAGGCCGTTGCCGCCGGACTCCTGGCGGAAGTTGTCGAGCTGCTGCTCGGAGATGCGGCCGTCGAGGAAGGCGCGGGCGTAGATGCCGGGGGAGGCGTGGCCCTGGATGTAGAGCTGGTCGCCGGAACCGTCGGCCTCCTTCCCGCGGAAGAAGTGCTGGAAGCCGGTCTCGTACAGCCAGGCGGCGGAGGCGAAGGTGGCGATGTGGCCGCCGACGCCGTACTTGGAGCCGCGGGTCACCATGGCGGCCGCGTTCCAGCGGTTCCACGCGGTGATGCGGGCCTCCATCTCCTCGTCACCGGGGAAGGCCGGCTCGGCGGAGGTGGGGATGGTGTTGACGTAGTCCGTCTCCAGCAGCTTCGGCAGGGCCAGGCCGGCGGCCTCGGCGTGCTGGAGGGTGCGGCGGAGCAGGTATTCGGCGCGGCGCGTACCGGCGGCCTTGGCGACGGCGTCGAGGGAGGCCGCCCATTCGGCGGTCTCCTCGGTGTCGCGGTCCGGGAGCTGGTCGAGCTCGCTCGGAAGCTTTGCTACGGGGTCGGACATCGGTGTGCGCCGCCTTCCGGACAATGGAGAGGTGGTGAAGAAGATCCCTGACGGGCAGGACAGGGTGGGCGGACCAGGTGGGGTCCGTCAGAGACTGTAAAACCCTGATCGATGATCGATCAAATGGTTGCGGCGAAGTTAAGGGACATCCACGAAAAGTCGGCACCGGGTGTCAGGTAAACAGACACTCGGTGCCGGGCAAATCGGGACAAAGGCGCCGCCGAGACGGCCCTGTGGCCCGCCTCACGCCCGCGGCGCGCACCCCAGAACATGCCGCTTCACCAGCACGCCGATATCTGGATCCTGGTTCCGGAAGGCCTCCACGAGCGCCGCGTGCTCCTCCGCGTACGACTTCTGTACGGTGCCCAGCCAGCGGATGGACAACGCCGTGAACACCTCGATGCCCAGGCTCTCCCAGGTGTGCAGCAGCACGCTGTTCCCGGCCGCCCGCACCATCTCCCGGTGGAAGCCGACCGTGTGCCGGACCTGCGCCGTGCCGTCCGCGCTCCGGTCCGCGTCCCACAGCGCCGCGACGTGCGGCTCCAGCGCCGAGCAGTCCGCCGCCAGCCGCGGCGCGGCCAGCTCGGCCGCGATCTGCTCCAGGCCGGCCCGGACCGGATAGATCTCCTCCAGGTCCGCCGCCGACAGGTTCCTCACCCGCACGCCCTTGTTCGGCGCCGACTCGATCAGCCGCAGCGTCTCCAGCTCGCGCAGCGCCTCGCGCACGGGCGTCTGGCTGACCTCGAGCTCGACGGCGATCCGCCGCTCGACGATCCGCTCACCGGGCTTCCAGCGCCCGCTGACGATCCCCTCCACGATGTGCTCGCGGATCTGCTCGCGCAGCGAGTGCACGACGGGTGGGGTGATCATCGGGGCTTCATCTCCTGTGGGGGCATGCACAGCGCACAGCTCTGATGCGTAGACAATACGGCGGAGTAGGCCGACGGGGTGCGTCCGTGCACGGGGCCGCCGGGTGAGGCTGGTTACAGCCGCTGCGGTCCGGTCAGGCGGGTCCGGTTTCGGCCGCGGCCAGGATTTCCTGGATGAGGGCCCCGAGGGCGGGGGCGTGGGCCGGCTGGCGCCCGATGAGCGCGGCGATCTCCCCGATGATCCGAGTGCGGGTGGAGGGGGTGGCCGGGGGCCAGGCGATGGGGTCGCGCCCGGGGGCGTCCGGCTTGCCGGCCAGGGCGTTCGCCAGTGCCAGGTGGGCGGTGCCGGTGAATTCGTCCTCGTGGGCGTGGAGCTCCAGGAGGCCGAGCGCGTACAGGATGTCGGGGTCAGTCTCCGGCGCGTCCATGGCCTGCCGGAGCCGTGCGTCCGCGGTGGCGCGGTCCTGCAGGTACTGGTAGGCGGCGGGAATTCCGTCTGCGCGGGCCAGGCTGAGCAGGGCGAAGTGCAGGGCGGCACCGGGTGCTTCGAAGTTTGCCGTGAGCAAACCGAAAGCCTGGTCGTGCAGCAGGGTTGCCGCGTGCTCGGTGAGGTGGCTGCGAGACTGCTCCCAGGTGGGTAGGGCCATCCAGGTGTGGAGCAGCTCTCCGGTGACATACCGGCGGAAAGCGTTGTCCGGGCCGACTGCATCCGCCTCCCGTGCGATCCGGAGGTGGACCGCGGCGTCCGGACTGAGCAGGGCGAGCTCCTCCAGGGCCGTCGCTGCCTGGGCGGACCGGAGCTCTTCGGCGTGCGCGTCCCAGAAGGCGCGACAGGCAGCCCAGGTGGGGCAGTTGATCCACTCGATCGCCAGGACGAGTACCCGTTCGGGGAGCGCCAGCCAGGAAGGGGGTTCGGTACCGGTGATCTCGCGCCAGAGGGTGGCGACCCGGGATGAGCTCGCCTCGTCGGCTCGGCCGTGTTCACGGAGGAGATACCGGGCGCGGGCCGTGATGGGATCGGGTGCCCCTGGCGTGGCACCCGATGCGAGCTGAATCAGGGTACGGATACCGGAGCCCGGATCCGTGTGGGCGATCTCGAGCTCCGCGCGCTGGACGGAGAGCTGGTAGGTCGCCTCCGGATGTCCGGCGAGGGCACGCTCCGCAACGGCGTAGGCCATCAGGGCGTCCTGCACCGGGGCCATGAGCGCGAGGTCCTCGAGAGTCAGGGCGAGCCCGGGCAGGTGGACGGTGGGGTCGTCCTGGGCCAGTGCGAGGTAGAGGTCCATGGCCTCGGCAAAAGTGGCTCGTGCGGCGTGAGTGTCTCCAGTTTGGGCTTGCTGGTTGGCGAGGTTGTTGAGAGAGACGGCGAGGTCGGGAAGGCGGGCGGCAGGATCGGCCCGAGCTTGGTCGCGACGCAGTCCGACGGCTTCCGTGATGGTGACGAGCGCGGTGTGGGCGTCTCCGGCCTCGGCTTGCCGGTTCGCGAGGTTGTTGAGTGCTCCGGCGAGGCGCGGGAGGTGAACGGCGGGTTGGGCCTGGGCGAGCACGCGGTAGAGGCGAACGGCTTCCGTGATGGTGGTGAGCGAGCTCTGGACCTCTCCGGCTTCGGCTTGGCGGAGGGTGAGGCTGTTGAGGGCTTGGGCTAAGTCCGGGAGGTAGGCGGCCGGTTCGGCCTGGGCGAGCACGCGGTAAAGGTCGACGGCTTCGGTGATGGTGGCCAGCGCGTCGTCCCGGTCTCCCGTCGCGGACTGGATGCTGGCGAGGCTCTCCAGGGACTTGGCGAGTTCGGGGAGGTGGGCGGCCGGTTGGGCCTGGGCGAGCACGCGGGAGAGGCCGACGGCTTCGGTGATGGTGGCCAGCGCGTCGTCCCGGTCTCCCGTCGCGGACTGGATGCTGGCGAGGTTTTCCAGGGACTTGGCGAGTTCGGGGAGGTGGGCGGCGGGGTTGTCCTGGGCGAGGGTGCGGAAGAGGTCGACGGCTTCGGTGATGGTGGCCAGCGCGCCGTTCCAATCACCCATCGCGGACTGGATGCTCGCGAGGTTGTTGAAGGACCCAGCCAGCCCAGGGAGGTAGGCGGCGGGGTTGCCTTGGGCGAGGATGCGGCGGATGGTGACGGCCTCGCTGATGGTGGCCAGCGCGTTCCGGCGGTCACCGTTCTCGGCCTGGGTGTTGGCGAGGTTGTTGAGGGACATGGCGAGGTCGTGGAGGTGGGCGGCGGGGTTGTCCCGGGCGAGGACGCGGAAGATGTCGACGGCTTCGGTGATGGTGGCCAGCGCGTCCCGGCGGTCACTGGTCTCGGATTGCCGGTTGGCGAGGTTGTTGAGGGACATGGCGAGGTCGTGGAGGTGGGCGGCGGGGTTGTCCTGGGCGAGGGTGCGGACGATGTCGACGGCTTCGGTGATGGTGGCCAGCGCGGCCCGGCGGTCACCGTTCTCGGCCTGGATGGCAGCGAGGTTGTTGAGGGACATGGCGAGTTCGGGGAGGTGGGCGGCGGGGTTGTCCTGGGCGAGGGTGCGGCGCATGGTGACGGCTTCGGTGATGGTGGCCAGCGCGGCCCGGCGGTCACCGTTCTCGGCCTGGATGGCAGCGAGGTTGTTGAGCGATACAGCGAGTTCGGGGAGGTGGGCGGCGGGGTTGTCCTGGGCGAGGGTGCGGTAGAGGGTGACGGCTTCGGTGGCGGTCGCCAGTGCGGCTGATCGGTCGCCTGTCTCGGCTTGGAAGGCGGCGAGGTTGCTGAGCGTGTCGGCAAGGCCAGCGGAATAGGCAGCGGGATTGTCCCGGGTCAGTGCGCGTCGGAGGGCGACCGTTTCGGTGGCAGTGGCCAATGCGGCCTGTCGGTTGCCGGTCTTCTGCTGAAGAGCCGCAAGGCTGTGGAGCGACATGGCGAAGTCGGCGACATACGCAGCCGGGTCACTCTCCGCGAGGGACCGGAACAGGTAACTGGCTTCCTCTGCCGGCGCAAGGGCTTCGACCTCCCTGCTGGCCGCCCACAGGGAATGCGAGACGCTCACGAGCGCCTCTGCGAGAACAGGGAGGAACACTTCCTCCCGAGCACGGACGAGTTCCCGGACAAGCGGGATTCCAGTGCCATTCACCATGGCCGCGTGTGCCGACAATTCCCGGCGCAGGTAGGGGTTTGCGTTCTCGATCACCGTCGTGTCAGCAGTCTGCCCACGGAGCAGGCTGACCAGGGCCCGCATCACGCGGTATGCCGGATCGGGCACCTCTGCCGTGTCCCGCAGGTGGCTGATGAACTCGCGGTGGTAGAGGCGGTAGACCGCCTGGGTGCCGTCGGTGTCCTCCACCACGTATCGGCCGTACGTGTTGAGGAGCCAGTCCACGTCCGCGGGGCCGTACGTAGCCCCGTCCCGGCTCAGGGCCGAGGCCGCCGCCTCCCAGACGCCGCGCGCCGGCATGCCGTTGCCGGCGCTCCAGGAGAGGGCGGCCAGGAGGTCCTGGGCCCGGACGTCCCTCAGGTCCTCAGAGAAGGCGGCGCTGATGGAGGAGGGGATGGCCTGAGCCCAGTCCTCCTCCGGGCCGGAGGAGGCGAAGCGTCTGAGGACGGAGTCGGTGGCCATTCTGGCGAAGAGGAAGCCGCCCGGGTGGAGGGCTGCCCTGGCGGTGATGAGGTCCGCCGCGGTTCCCGCGTCCTGCAGAGGCAGCGCCCCTGCCAGCAGGCGGCGTTGGCAGTACGCGCGGATGTCCTGCGTCGTGTCGGACTCGGCGTCCAGGTCCGAGGCCTGGGCGCGGACGTCCAGCAGGCGGCTCACCGCCCGGTCCAGGGGCTCCGCCGGGTCCTGGCTGGGGCGGAACGGGCGGTCGCGGGAGCCCAGCAGGACGCACGTCATGCGGCTCAGCGGTGCCAGGAGCTGCTCGACGATCGGGTGGGCCTGGTCGGGGGCCGCCTCGTCGAGGCCGTCCAGGACCAGGGCCGGCAGTCGGCGATCGGCGGTTTCGGGCCAGGCCTTCTCCACCGCGGCGATCAGAGCCGCAGGCGTCTCCGGGCGGGGGAGGTCCAGCCGGTCGGCGACGGCCTCGGCCAGCTGCTGGACCGTGAAGCCCCGCAGGTGGAGGGAGACGTCGATCGAGCCCTCGCCCGGGTCCGGGTCCTCGGGGGTGAGGGCTCCGTGCGCGGCGATGTCGGCGCGGTGCGTCGGGTCGGACAGGGTGGCGATGCGGCCCAGGACGGCGGACTTGCCGCTGCCCGCGCTGCCCGTGACGAGGAAGAGGCCCGGGCGGCGGGTCTCCAGCCATGCCGTGATCTCGCCCAGCACGCGGCGGCGGCCGCTGAAGAACCAGCCCTCGTCGGTCAGAGGAGCCCCGCGGCTCGCCTGGACCAGGTGCTCCACGAGCTCCGGCTCGGCCGCGGTCCTGCGCAGCGGGTTGTCGAACATCAGCCGGGGTTCGCCGAACATCGCCGGCACCGGGCGGTGGCCCACCTCCTGCGGCCACTGGGCCAGGACGGTGTTGATGACCGTGGCGCCGCTGACCTGCCCGTTCCTGCTGCTCCACTCGTGGCGGTACTCGTCCGTCCCCGGCCCCTCGCGCAGGACCCGGGTGAGCGTGTCCAGCAGGATGCCGGCGGCCTCCGCCTTCTCCTGGGGGCGGCTGCTCGCGAGCACCCCGAGCCAGGCCGACCGCCCGGGTGGGAGGTTCCGCCCCGATAGCTTGCCGAACGCCGTCTCCAGGGACTCCAGTACGCCCGCCCCCGCGTGGCAGGTGTCGATGAGAAGCAGCATCTGGTCCGCCTTGCTGCGCAGCGCCGCCTCGGTCAGCAAGTTGGCCGAATATGTCTCGTCCCCGTACGCGGGATCGTCCGTGTCGTGCACGACCAGGCGCAGGTCCTGCTCGTCGCGCACCCCGTGCCCGGACCACAGGATGACGGCGGGGCCGCGCCCCCCGGTCGCGTTCCAGTCCTTCGCCCAGTCCTTCACCGCGACGCGCAGGGCCGCCTGCCGCGGGTCCGGGAGCACGGTCGGGGCGAAGCCGCGGGCCTCCAGGAGGCTGCAGAGCTCCCGCATCTGGCCGGTGGCCCCGGTCAGGGTGCGGAACCTCGGGTTTTCATAGTGCTCGACGACGATCCCGAGGGCCGTGCCCCGGATCTCGGCCGTCATCCGCTCATTCACCGGCCCCTCCGACCAGGGACAGGGCCGTCACCGTCGTCTCCGGACGGTCCGTGACCCGTACGGCCAGGCGGTACGCGCCGGGGAGTGGGGACGGGAACGTCGCCGTGTAGCGGCCCTCGCCCAGGGGGCGCAGGGTGCGGGACAGCGGCTCCTCGCCGTCCGCCGGGCGGAGTTCCGCCGTGAGGTGGAGGGCGTCGTGGTCCTCGGTGTCGGCGGGGATCGTCACCGCCACCTCGTACGGGGCGCCGGGGTCGAGGAACGAGGGGGCCAGGACGCCCAGGGGGACCGCGTCTTCCTCCCCGTCCCGGTGGAACGGGCGGTCCTGGCCGAGGAGGCCCGCGAGGGCGTCGCGGACCCCCGGGTTGTTCTGGATGGCGCCGTGCTGCTCGCACGGGGTGTGGGACTCGTCCACCGCGTAGCCGGAGAGGTCGGCGTTGGCCGGGCGGGCCGCGAGGCGGGGCACCGTGCCGTCGCCGCGCTCGTCCGCGCCGTCGATCAGCCAGAGGGGGGTCAGGTCGGCCCCGGTGAGCCGCGCGGTGGTGTGCGTGGGCTGCCGGATGCCCGTGACCGCGTGGAGCGGGGTCGGGGCGGGGCGGTTCGCCGCCGTGCGCAGGTCCGCGTGGAAGGCGGCCGCGTCCGCGAGGAGGGCCGGGTCGACGCCCGGGAGCCCCGGCAGATCGCGGGCGTACGCCAGGCCCTGCGGGGTCTCCACGCACGCGTAGTCCGGGGCCAGCTGGTGCAGGGACGGGAGGCTGCGGGCGAAGGCCGTGAGGTCGATGCCGAGCGGGCCCCAGCCCTTGCGCAGGCCGTTCACCAGGTGGTCGAGGGCGGCGAGGGAGCCGCGGTGCGGGGTGCCCAGGGTGATCAGGCGTCGGGTGACCTCGTGGCCGCCGAGGCGCTCCACCCAGTGGCGGGCGATCAGGCCGCCCATGGAGTGGCAGAGGAGGACCACGCGGGCGTCCCGGCGCTCGGGGGCCGAGGCCTGCCAGCGGGGCAGTTCGCGGGCGAGGGTGGCGCCCAGGCGGTGCGCGTTGTAGCGGCAGGACAGGCGCCAGTCGTACGGGAACGGGAGCAGGTTCTCGCCGGGGGAGACGGTGAAGTTCCGCTCGAGCCAGGTCAGGAGGTCCGTGTAGCCGTCGACCGGCTGCCAGATGCCGGGGATGGCGTGCACGTCGGGCATCAGGCCGACGGGGACGATGCCGTCGCCGGGGTGGGCGTCGCCGAGGTCCTTCGGCAGGCGCAGGCGGTTCAGGGAGCCGCCGAGGGTGCGCAGGCCCCGCCACAGGGCGCCGCCCGACAGGTCCCAGACCGCCCGGCCGTCGGCGTCGGCCAGCCGGCTGCCCATGATGCCCGGCAGGACCACGACGAGATCCACCACCCGTGTCCGCGCCATTGCAAGCCCCCCGTCGGACGTTCCTCACTTCTGGACCGGCAGGGTAAGACGACGGCGCCCCCGCCCGGAGTGTTTTCCGGACAGGGGCGCCGTACGGGTGCTGCCAAGGGGCAGTACGTGTCTTACAGGCCGAGCTCGACGTCGAACTCGCCGGCCTCGAGGATCGCCTTGACGGTGGTGAGGTACCGGGCCGCGTCCGCGCCGTCCACCAGGCGGTGGTCGTAGGACAGGGTCAGGTACGTCATGTCGCGGACGCCGATGACGGTGCCCTCGGCGGTCTCGATGACGGCCGGGCGCTTGACCGTGGCACCGATGCCCAGGATGGCGACCTGGTTCGGCGGCACGATGACGGTGTCGAAGAGCGCACCGCGCGAGCCGGTGTTGCTGATGGTGAAGGTCGCGCCCGACAGCTCGTCCGGCGTGATCTTGTTGGAGCGGACCTTGCCGGCCAGGTCGGCGGTCGCCTTGGCGATGCCGGCCAGGTTGAGGTCGCCCGCACCCTTGATGACCGGGGTCATCAGGCCCTTCTCGGAGTCCACGGCGATGCCGATGTTCTCCGAGTCGAAGTAGGTGATGGTGCCCTCGTCCTCGTTGATCCGGGCGTTGACGACCGCGTGGGCCTTCAGCGCCTGGGCCGCGGCCTTGACGAAGAACGGCATCGGGGAGAGCTTGACGCCCTCGCGGGCCAGGAAGGAGCCCTTGGCCTGCTCGCGCAGCTTCATGATCTTGGTGATGTCCACCTCGATCACGGAGGACAGCTGGGCCTGCGAGTGCAGCGCCTTCATCATGTTGTCGCCGATGACCTTGCGCATGCGGGTCATCTTGACGGTCTGACCGCGCAGCTCGGACACCGCGGCCACGGGGGCCTTGGCGGCCGGAGCGGCAGCGGCGGCAGCCGGAGCCGGGGCGGCAGCGGCGGCCTTGGCGGCCTCGGCGGCGGCCAGGACGTCCTGCTTGCGGATACGGCCACCGACGCCGGTGCCCGTGACCGTGTTCAGGTTGACGCCGGACTCCTGGGCGAGCTTGCGCACCAGCGGGGTCACGTACGCGCCCTCGTCACCGGCGGAGACCGGGGCGGCGGGAGCGGCCGGAGCGGCGACCGGGGCAGCCGGGGCGACCGGGGCCGGAGCGGCCACGGGTGCGGCCGGGGCGGCCGGAGCCGGAGCGGCGACCGGGGCAGCCGGAGCCACCGGGGCCGGAGCAGCGGCAGCCGGAGCCGGAGCGGCCGGAGCCGGAGCCGGGGCAGCGGCGGCCGGAGCGGCCACCGGGGCGGCCGGAGCGGCAGCGGCGGGGGCGGCCGGAGCAGCGCCCGCGACGCCGATGACGGCCAGACGGGCGCCGACCTCGGCGGTCTCGTCCTCGCCGACCAGGATCTCGAGCAGCGTGCCGGAGACCGGCGCGGGGATCTCGGTGTCGACCTTGTCGGTGGAGACCTCGAGCAGCGGCTCGTCGGCCTCGACGGTCTCGCCGACCGACTTCAGCCAGCGGGTGACGGTGCCCTCGGTGACGGACTCGCCCAGGGCGGGCAGGACCACGTCGGTGCCGGACGCAGCCGGAGCGGCGGCGGGGGCAGCGGCCGGGGCCTCGGCGGCCGGGGCGGCAGCGGCCGGAGCCTCGGCCACGGGGGCCGGAGCGGCGGCGGGGGCCTCGGCGGCAGCCGGGGCGGGGGCCGCGGCCGGAGCGCCGGAGCCGTCGTCGATGACGGCGAGCTCGGCGCCGACCTCGACGGTCTCGTCCTCGGCGACCTTGATGGAGGCCAGGATGCCGGACACGGGGGAGGGGATCTCGGTGTCGACCTTGTCGGTCGAGACCTCGAGCAGCGGCTCGTCGGCCTCGACGCGCTCGCCCTCGGCCTTGAGCCAGCGGGTGACAGTGCCCTCGGTGACGCTCTCGCCGAGCGCCGGAAGGGTTACGGAAACCGCCATGGTTTCAGTTGCTCCTTACGAAAGTGCGGAAGTGGTCGTCGCGCCCGGGACGATCAGTCGTGGGAGTGCAGCGGCTTGCCGGCCAGGGCCAGGTGGGCCTCGCCGAGCGCCTCGTTCTGGGTCGGGTGCGCGTGGATGAGCTGCGCGACCTCGGCCGGCAGGGCCTCCCAGTTGTAGATCAGCTGGGCTTCGCCGACCTGCTCGCCCATCCGGTCACCGACCATGTGGACGCCGACCACGGCACCGTCCTTGACCTGGACGAGCTTGATCTCGCCCGCGGTCTTCAGGATCTTGCTCTTGCCGTTGCCCGCCAGGTTGTACTTCAGGGCCACGACCTTGTCCGCGCCGTAGATCTCCTTGGCCTTGGCCTCGGTGATGCCGACGGAAGCGACCTCGGGGTGGCAGTAGGTGACGCGCGGAACGCCGTCGTAGTCGATCGGGACGGTCTTCAGGCCCGCGAGGCGCTCCGCGACCAGGATGCCCTCCGCGAAGCCGACGTGCGCGAGCTGGAGGGTCGGGACGAGGTCGCCCACGGCCGAGATCGTCGGCACGTTGGTCTGCATGTACTCGTCGACCAGGACGTAGCCGCGGTCCATCGCGACGCCCTGCTCCTCGTAGCCCAGACCCTGGGAGACCGGGCCGCGGCCGATGGCGACCAGCAGCACCTCGGCCTCGAAGGTCTTGCCGTCCGCGAGGGAGACCCGCACACCGTTCTCGGTGTACTCGGCCTTCTCGAAGAAGGTGCCCAGGTTGAACTTGATGCCGCGCTTGCGGAACGCGCGCTCCAGCAGCTTGGAGCTGTTCTCGTCCTCGACCGGGACGAGGTGCTTGAGGCCCTCGATGACGGTGACGTCGGTGCCGAAGGACTTCCACGCCGAGGCGAACTCGACGCCGATGACGCCGCCGCCGAGGATGATCGCGGACTCGGGGACGCGGTCCAGGACCAGCGCGTGGTCCGAGGAGATGATGCGGTTGCCGTCGATGTTCAGGCCCGGCAGCGACTTCGGCACGGAGCCGGTCGCCAGCAGGACGTGGCGGCCCTGGATGCGCTGGCCGTTGACGTCGACGGAGGTCGGCGAGGAGAGGCGGCCCTCACCCTCGATGTACGTCACCTTGCGGGAGGCGACCAGGCCCTGGAGGCCCTTGTACAGGCCCGAGATGACCTCGTCCTTGTACTTCTGCACGCCCGCGATGTCGATGCCCTCGAACGAGGCCTTGACGCCGAACTGGGCGGCTTCGCGGGCCTGGTCCGCGATCTCGCCCGCGTGCAGCAGGGCCTTCGTGGGGATGCAGCCGTTGTGCAGGCAGGTGCCGCCGAGCTTGTTCTTCTCGATCAGGGCAACGTCCAGACCCAGCTGGGAAGCGCGCAGAGCCGCGGCGTAACCGCCACTGCCACCGCCGAGGATCACTAGGTCGAAAACGGTGCTGGCGTCGTTCGCCACGTCACGTCCTCCATGCATGTGCGCCGGGCACCGGTCCTCTGTGACCGGGCGGCGGCTGGTATTCGGCCGCTTGTTTCTTCGGCCCTGTGGTGGGGGCCCTGTCCTGCCGAGAACCCATCTTCGCATTTGTCGGGGGAACGCGGGACGCCGGGCCCGCACTGTGGCAGGTCGTTCTGCCCGAAGCCTGGGTTACCGAGGCGTAGAAACCTACGGATTTCGTTGCGCGTGCACCCCCGGACCACCCCCGGACCCGTCGGGCGGGCCTTTCGGGGGCCGGGGGTGCGTCGTGCGTCACACCGCTGCGCCGGGGGGCGCGCGGGGCGGTCGTACGGGACCTGCGTCAGCCGAGGTCGCCGGTGGCGGTGCGCTCGGCCAGCCGCACCAGGGTGCGCACGGCCGAGCCGGTGCCGCCCTTGGGGGTGTAGCCGTACGGGGCGCCCTCGTGGAAGGCGGGGCCCGCGATGTCGAGGTGGGCCCAGGTGATGCCCTCGCCGACGAACTCCTGCAGGAAGAGGCCGGCCACCAGGCCGCCGCCCATGCGCTCGCCCATGTTGGCGATGTCGGCGGTGGGGGAGTCCATGCCCTTGCGCAGGTCGGCGGGGAGCGGCATCGGCCAGGACGCCTCGCCGACCTCCTCGGCGATCTCGTGGATCGAGGTCCGGAAGGCGTCGTCGTTGGCCATGATGCCGAAGGTGCGGTTGCCCAGGGCGAGCACCATGGCGCCGGTCAGGGTGGCGACGTCGACGATCGCGTCCGGGTTCTCCTCCGAGGCCTTGGTCAGCGCGTCGCCCAGGACGAGGCGGCCCTCGGCGTCGGTGTTGAGGACCTCCACGGTCTTGCCGCTGTACATGCGCAGCACGTCGCCGGGGCGGGTGGCCGAGCCCGACGGCATGTTCTCGGCGAGCGCGAGCCAGCCGGTGACGTTGACGGCGAGGCCCAGGCGGGCGACCGCGACGACGGAGGCGAAGACGGCGGCGGCGCCGGACATGTCGCACTTCATCGTCTCGTTGTGGCCGGCCGGCTTCAGGGAGATGCCGCCCGAGTCGTAGGTGATGCCCTTGCCGACGAAGGCGAGGTGCTTCTCCGCCTCGGGGTGGGTGTACGAGATCTTCACCAGGCGCGGCGGGTTCTCGGAGCCCTTGCCGACGCCCATGATGCCGCCGTAGCCGCCCTTGACCAGCGCCTTCTCGTCCAGGACCTGGACCTTCAGGCCGTGCTCCTTGCCGGTCGCGGCGGCGACGGAGGCGAAGGCGGCGGGGGTGAGGTCGTTCGGCGGGGTGTTGATCAGGTCACGGGCCGTGTTCACCTCGGAGGCGACGACGACGGCCCGCTCGACCGCGGCCTTGTGCTCCTTGTCGCGCGGCTTGCCGCCGAGCAGGGCCACCTCGGCCAGCGGACGCTTGGGGCCGCCGTTCTTGGCGGCCGCGGCGGAGGCCTTCTTCTCGCCGCCTTGGTAGGTGGTGAAGGCGTACGCGCCGAGCAGCGCGCCCTCGGCGACGGCGGTGACGGCCGAGGCGTCCTCCAGGGGGAGGGCGAAGGCGGCCTTCTTGCTGCCGTGCAGCGCGCGGGCGGCGGCGCCGGCGGCGCGGCGCAGGGCTTCCTCGTCGAACGACTCGTCCTGCTCCGGGGCCGGGCCGAGGCCGACAGCCAGCACGACCGGGACCTTCAGGCCGGCCGGCGCCGGCAGCTTGGTGGTCTCGCCCTCGGCGCCGGAGGCGCCCAGCGCGTCGAGCACGGCGGCGAGCTTCCCGTCGAAGGCCGTGTCCACGGCCTCGGCGCCCGGGGCGACGACCGGGCCCTTCGGGCCCTTCGCCACGCCGACCACGAGGGCGTCGGCGCGCAGCGTCGCCGCGCCGGCAGTGCTGAGAGTCAGAGCAGTCACGGTGGTGAGGTCTCGCTTCCGTTTGTGTTGTGGGCCGAGTGGGTGGACGGCCATCCGGAGCGATCGTATTCCGGCCCGACGGCCGCCAGAAATGAGCCTACGCGTCCGCGGTCGTCCGTACGTCACTCGAAGGTTTGGCAAGTTGTTCTATTCCGCGGCCATCAGGTTCACCCATCTGTGCTCTTCGTTCCAGGTTTGCCCCGTAGACCTGACGAGGTCCCGAGAGACTCGAGCCACTCTCGCAAGGGGACGCGGGGTCCCTTTGCATGATTTCCACAGAGCCTCCTCGGCCCGGCCTGCCGCCTTGGGTCGTTGTCGAGAGTGCCTGCGGGGGGAAAGGCCGAAATGGTCAAAAAGAACCGGATGAACAGGGTTGCCGCGGCAATGGCAGCAGCCGCCCTGGTATCCGTCGCCACACCCGCCATGTCCGCCCAGGCGGCGACCGTGGCACCGCGCATCGACCTGAAGGTGCTCGTCGTCGACGACGGCGGCAGCTCGGTCGAGGCGATCACCGCGGAGCTCCGCGACACGGGCGTCCCGTACACCCGCGTCCAGCTCGGCAGCAGCGGCCGCCCGGTCATCGACGCGGCCTTCCTCGCCGACACCGTCGACGGCCGGCCGCGGGCGAAGTACCAGGGCGTCGTCCTGCCCAACGAGAACCCCTTCGGCGAGGGCTCCGCCGAGATGGCCGCGCTGACCGCGTACGAGACGGCGTACGGCATCCGCCAGGTCGACGCCTACACCTGGGCCCACCCGGGGGTGGGACTGGAGTACACCGACAACGGCGGCTACAGCGGGCAGCTCGACGGCACCCAGGCCGCCGTCACCGCCGCCGGCAAGGCGGGCCCCTTCGGCTACCTCGGCGGCCAGGTCACCTTCGAGGACAACTCCGCGCTGATCCCGGAGAGCTACG
Organism: Streptomyces sp. NPDC046876; assembly: GCF_040645035.1. NCBI lineage: Bacteria > Bacillati > Actinomycetota > Actinomycetes > Kitasatosporales > Streptomycetaceae > Streptomyces > Streptomyces sp. NPDC046876. The sequence continues at coordinate 128,151 of NZ_JBEYXK010000012.1, forward strand.
GCTTCATGGGCCGGCCGCGCCCCGGCTACACCAGCTACGTCGACGCACCCGTCGGCTCCGGCCGGGCCTCGCTGGTCGGCGAGTACGCCCACGACGGCCGCAGCGAACTCGTCGTCACCTTCGGCTACAACCAGTACCAGCAGCAGTTCCGGCTCCTTGCCCGCGGCATCGTCGACTGGCTCACCCAGGGCGTCCACCTCGGGCAGAGCCGCAACTACTTCGCCGTCCACGTCGACGACGTCTTCGCCCCGGACGCCCGCTGGAACAAGGACCTCAACTGCACGCCGGGCGACTACGCCTGCGCCGGCGGCGAGGGCCGCGAGAGCACCATCCGGATGACCGCCGCCGACGCCCAGTACGCGGCGCAGTGGCAGCAGAGCAAGAACTTCAAGCTCGACCTCCTCTTCAACGCCGGCGCCGGCGAGGAGTGGAAGAACGAGAACGGCGGCACCGACGCCCTCACCGCACAACTCGTCGCCGACCGCGCCAAGTACCGGTGGCTCAACCACACCTACACCCACCCCTTCCTCGGCTGCATCCAGGACACCACGGTCATCCCGTGGACCTGCACCAAGGACGCCGCGGGCGCCGTCAACTGGATGAGCCGGGCCGAGATCTCCGCCCAGATCCGCGACAACAACAACTGGGCCGCCTCCAAGGGCATCACCACCGACCGGACCGAACTCGTCACCGGCGAGCACTCCGGGCTCAAGACCCTCCCCCAACAGCCCCAGGACAACCCCAACCTCGCCGGTGCGCTCGCCGACAACGGGGTCAAGTGGGTCGGCAGCGACAACTCGCGCGAGCCGGCGCAGCGCGCGGTCGGCGCGGCCCTGACCGTCCCGCGCCACCCGATGAACGTGTACTACAACACGGGCACCAACGCCGAGATGGCCGACGAGTACAACTGGATCTACACCAGTCGCGCCCAGGGCGGCAGCGGCGTCTGCGAGGACAACCCGGCGACCTCCACCTGCCTGCCCGCCCCCCTCGACCCGAACACCGGCTACCTGGACTACATCGTGCCCGCCGAGGCGCGCACGGCCCTGCGCCACGTGCTGGCCAACGACCCGCGCCCGCACTACGTCCACCAGTCCAACCTCGCCGAGGACCGCACGCTCTACCCCGTCCTCAACCAGGTCCTCGACACCTACCGCACGCTCTACGCGCCCAGCGCGCCGATCGTCAACCAGAGCATGAAGGACACCGGCGTCGAACTCGGCCGCCGGGCCGCCTGGGACAAGGCCCTCACCGACGGCCGCGTCACCGCCTACCGCATCGGCACCACGGTCACCGTCAAGGCGCCCTCCGGCGTCGTCGCCCCGGTCACCGCACCCACAGGCACCAGGAAGCAGCTCCTGTTCGGCACCGCCGACTTCGGCACCGCTTACGCGGGCACCCGTTCGGCGTGGACCGCGCCCGAACCGCTCCAGAGCACGGTCACGCTCAAGCTGCCGAGCTGACCCGCACCACCGTTCCATCCGGCCGAGCGGGCCTCGCCCCCCGCTCGGCCGCCGCCTGCCGCGAGTGAGCCGAAGGGAGCGCGCCGGCGAAGGCGGGCGAGCGCCCGGAGAAAACCGTGAGGAACCCGCGGTTTTCCGAGGACGCACGCCCGCCCGGCACCCGGCTCCAGCGCTCCCGGAGGCGAACCGAGCGCACGAAAACACAGTCCTGGGGGGACAGAGCACATGAGCCATGGGCGTCATGTCACCATGCTCACCGAAGGCACCTATCCGCACGTCCACGGGGGCGTCAGCACCTGGTGCGACCAACTGGTCCGCGGCATGCCGGAGGTCGACTTCAACGTCATAGCCCTGACCGGCACCGGCCGCGAGCCGGTCACCTGGGAGCTGCCGCGCAACGTCTACCGCCACACCGCCGTGCCGCTGTGGGGCCCGCCGCCCGGCCGCAGCCGCCGCTCGGCCCTGCGGGGCAGGGCGCACCGCCGCTTCACCGACACCTACGAAACCTTCCTGCTCTCCCTCCTCGACCCCGCCCGGGAAGGCTTCTCCGAGGCCCTGCGCGAACTCGCCGTCCTCGCCAGGGCCGGCCGCCTCGCCCCCGCCCTGCGCTCCGAAACGGTCCTGCGGCTCCTCATGGCCGTCTGGACCCGCCCGGACCTGGCCACGGCCGCCGCCTTGCCCACCATCCACGACGCGCTCACCGCCACCGACCTGCTGGAGCACGCGCTGCGCCCGCTGGCCGTACGCATCCCGCCCGACAGCGTCGCGCACGCCGTCAGCAGCGGCCTCGCCACCCTGCCCGCCCTCGCCGCCAAACACCTCGACGAGGTGCCCTTCCTCCTCACCGAGCACGGCATCTACCTGCGCGAGCGCTACCTCGGCTACCGCACCGCCGCCCAGCGCTGGCCCGTCAAGGCCCTCCTGCTCGGCTTCTACCGCGAACTCAACAGCGAGGGGTACCGGCAGGCCGACCTGATCACACCCTGCAACCAGTACAACCGCCGCTGGGAGGAGCGCGGCGGCGCCTGCGCCGACCGGATCCGCACCGTCTACAACGGCGTCGACCCGTACGCCTTCCCCGAGGCCGGACCCGAACCCGAGGTGCCCACCCTCAGCTGGTGCGGCCGCATCGACCCGATCAAGGATCTCGAAACCCTGATCCGCGCCTACGCGTTCATGCGTGCCGAACTGCCCGCCCTGCGGCTGCGCCTGTTCGGCCCGGTCCCGGCCGGCTGCGAGGAGTACAAACTGCGCCTGGAGAAGCTCGCCGCCGAACTCGGCGTCGCCGACGGCATCACCTACGAGGGCCGCATCGCGCAGGTCTCCAAGGCCTACGCGGCCGGCAGCATCGTGATGCTCTCCAGCATCAGCGAGGGCTTCCCCTTCAGCATCATCGAAGCCATGTCCTGCGGCCGCACCACCGTCTCCACCGACGTCGGCGGCGTCCGCGAGGCCGTCGGCGACACCGGCCTGGTCGTCCCGCCGCGCGAGCCCGAGACCATGGCCCGCGCCACCCTCGCCCTGCTCCGCGACGACGCGCGCCGCGCGGAGCTCGGCCGGCTCTCCCGCAAACGGGTCGTCGAGAAGTTCACCCTCCACCAGTCCGTGGACGGCTTCCGCCACATCTACCGCGGCCTCGCCGAACAGACGCAAGCCGACCGGGCGGTCCTGCCCGTCCGCGGGGGCGACGACTGGACCCAGCGGCTCGCCGACCCCTGGTACCGCGAACTCGCCGCCGACGGGAGCCTGTGGTGAGCGGATCCCTCTGGCTGCGCGTCCCCGGCGGCGACACGCTGCCCGCCATCCCCCGGCCCCGCCGCACCGGGCCCGGGACGGCCGCCGTCGCCATCGCCGCCGACCCGATGGACGAACTCGTCGAACGGCTCGACGGGTTCATCGCCGCCGCCGTCCACCCCGACGAGATCGCCGCCATCCTCGAATCCGACGGGATGACCGACGAGCACATCCGCCTCGCCTACGGCCGCCGGGACTCCTTCGACCTCGCCGAGGCGCTCTACGCCCGGGTGCCGCGCTCCTTCCCCGAACCCGAGGAATGGACCGACCCCTGGAAGGTGTCCCTGACCGCCTGCCTGCTGCGCGGCGTCATCTTCGCCCTCCCGGGCCTCGCCTACGTCCTCGGCGCGCCCCTCCTGGAGGGCCCGCCCGACCGGCTCGGACTGCCCGCCGGCACCCTCACCCTCCTCGCGGGCGCGCTCATCGGCTGGGTGTGGGACCAGACCCTGTCCCACCGCGCCTACTCCTGGCTCGGACTGGGCGACCGGGCCGCCGCCGGGCGGACCCTGCTCGTCGGCGCCCCCACCGGGGCCCTCCTCGGCATCGCCGCCGCACTGACCGTGCCCGGCGGGCCACCGTTCAGCTACGCCTTCGCCGCCGGGCAGGCCGTGTACGTGGGCGCCGCCACCGTCCTGCTCGTCCTCGGCCGGGAGCGGCTGCTGTTCGCCGCACTCGCCCCGATGGCCGCGGGCGCGCTGCTCGCCCTCGTCACCGACCTGCCCCTGCCGCTGCGGGCCGCCCTGCTGGCCGCCTCCCTGCTGGCCGCCTGCGCCCTCGCCGTACGGGAACTGCCGCTGGCCGAGGGGGTACGGGCCGCCGCACGCCGGATCCGCCGCAGCAGCGAGCACCGGCCGCTGTGGGGCCGCCGCCCCGCCGTGGCCGGGGGCAGCCCGGTCCGCTGGCGGATGCTGCGCGGCGAGGGCGAGGAGTACGGCCCGCAGCGGCCGCGGCTCGGCGACTCCGTGCCGTACGGGGTCTTCGGCCTCGGCACCGGCCTGCTGGTGCTGTACGCGGCCCTGGGGGAAGTGCTCGCCGGAGGCCCCGCCAACGCCGTGGCCGCGCCCTCCGCCGTGGCGCTCACCCTCAGCATGGGCCCCGCCGAGTGGCTGCTCCACCGCTTCCGCAGCGGCAGCCTCGCAGGGCTGCGGGCGGCCCGCTCGCCCCGGCAGTTCTGGCTGCGGATGCTCGGCACCCTGGCCCGCTGCATCGCCGTCTACCTGGCGGTGCTGCTGGCCCTCGGCGCGGTCGGCACCCTGTTCTGGCCGGGCGCACCGGGCCTGACCGGGGTCCGCGTCGCCACCCTGCTGCTGCTCGGCGCCGTGATGTGGACCGGGCTGCTCCTGCAGTCCTTCGGGGCGGTCAGGGCCGCCGCCGTCGTCTGCGCCTCGGCGGCCCTCGCCCAGAGCCTGGCCCTGCTGCTGGGGCTCGGGCAGCCGCGGCTGGTACAGCTGGTCACCGCCGGCAGCGCGGCGGCCGTCCTCGCCGGACTCGTCTGCCTGCTCCTCGGCCGGGCCACGGCACACCGCTGACGGCGGCCCCGGCCTGCCCGCCCCGCTCCCGATCCCGCCCCTCACCGATCACCCCGTACACGATGAAGAAGGATTGAAGGACCCCATGCTGCTGGTGCCGCTCTACGAGCACCCCGCCGACCGGCCCGAGGACTGGGAGCTGCTGATCCGCTGCGCCGGCCGGCTGCACTCGGTGGTCCTCAACCCCGCCAGCGGGCCCGGTGAGGCCCCCGACGAGCGGTTCGCCGGCGTCGCCCAACGGCTGCGCGACGCCGGGGTGCCCGTCCTCGGCTACACCGACACCGACTACGGGCGCCGCCCGCACGCCGCCGTGGTGCAGGACCTCCTGCGCTACCGCGACTGGTACGGCGCCGACGGGGCCTTCCTCGACCAGGCCTCCCCGGACCCGGCGCTGCTCGGCCACTACGGCCGGCTCGCCGTCGCCGCCCGGGCCGCCGGCGCCCGTACGCTCGTCCTCAACCACGGCATCCACCCGCACCCCGGCTACGCCCAACTCGCCGACCTGCTGGTCACCTTCGAGGGCCCCTGGGACGCCTACCGGGACGCGGCCGTGCCACCCTGGACCGCCGACCACCCCGCCCAGCGCTTCTGCCACCTGGTGTACGCCGTCCCGCCGGGCGCGCCCGCCGCCGAACTCGCCCGGGAGCGGGGGGCCGCCGTGCATTGCGCGGTCCCCGGGACCGGCGCACACCCGTGGGGCACCCTGCCGTACGCCTTGGAGGCCGCCCGGTGAAGCGCCGCCTGCTCCCGCTGCTCGTCGTACCGCTGCTGCTCCTCGCCGCCGCCTGCACCTCCGGACCGGAGGAGGCGGAACCGGACCCCGGGCCCGCCCCGGCCCCCGGGGAGCGCTGGCTGCCGCGGCCCGGCACCGGCTGGCAGTGGCAGCTGAGCGGCAGGCTCGACACCTCGGTGAAGGCGCCGGTGTACGACGTCGACGGGTTCACCACGAGCAAGGAGCAGGTCACCGGGCTGAAGGAGGCCGGGCGCAGGACCATCTGCTACGTGTCCACCGGCGCCTGGGAGGAGTTCCGGCCGGACGCGGACGCCTTCCCCAAGGAACTGCTCGGCAAGGGCAACGGCTGGGAGGGCGAGCGCTGGCTCGACATCCGGCGCACCGCCGAACTGGAGCCGCTGATGGCGGTGCGGTTCGACATGTGCCGGGACAAGGGCTTCGACGCGGTCGAGCCGGACAACATGGACGGCTACCGCAACGAGACCGGCTTCCCACTGACGGCCGAGGACCAGCTGCGCTACAACCGGCTGATCGCGCGACTCGCCCACGAGCGGGGCCTGTCGGTCGGCCTGAAGAACGACCTGGACCAGATCCCCGAGCTGGTGGGGGACTTCGACTTCGCGGTCAACGAGCAGTGCGCCCAGTACGAGGAGTGCGAGGAACTGACCCCGTTCATCACCGCGGACAAGGCCGTCTTCCACGTGGAGTACGAACTCCCGCCGAGCCGCTTCTGCGCGCAGTCCCGCCGCCTGAAGCTCAGCTCGATGCAGAAGAAGTACGAGCTGGGAGCCTGGCGCCGCACCTGCTGAGGGGTGCGGGGGTGTGGCCGGGCCGGCTTTTGCCCCCTCGAGGGGCCGGGGCGGGGCGGTGGCTGCCCACCCGCCTCCCCGGGGTGCGGGGTCGGCGCTCGGCGGGACCCCGGCGGCACGGAGGTGGACAGCGGGCCGGGACCCACGAGGGTCGGGACCTCAGCCGAACGGCATCAGGGAGGGTATGGGGTTTTCCCGTCAGTCTCATCGTCCTTCCGCGTCGGGCCGGCCTGTCAAGGGCGCTCCCTTCGGTCGCGTCGCTACGCGATCGCCTCCGGCGACCCTT